>JALSQA010000028.1 GCA_026985685.1 Campylobacterales bacterium
ATTATTTGGCATTGGAAAGTCTCCGTTTCCAATATATTTTACATTTTGATTTTTTTACCAAAAGCCAGAGCTGGTAAATATTTTATGGACCAGCCTATAAATAGTAGTAACCATAAGGCAACTGCGATATCATATAAAAATGATGTACCCGTAAAAGAGTATAAAGCACGCATATATACAACAGCTTGTGTCATATAAAAGAGCATTTTTGTTTGGTTATCTGTTACCATCATGTTGCCTGAGTGACCTAGTGTCACACGTGTTCCAAATCCTATCAAAACAGTCGTAACAAATCCTAACATGACTAAATGTATAGTGATAAAGATAAAATCTTGATTCATCAAAATACCCATAAGCTCTGCAATTCCACCCAAAAGCAATCCAACAGGTAGCCAAAAGATAGCAAGATGAAGTATCCATAAAATAGGATCAGCTTTTTTGAAAGGAAGTTTCCAGCGATAAATCTCTTTTGCCAATAATATACCTGAAACATAAAAAAGTACAAAACCATAAGGATAAGGTGATAAATTTGTGATAAGACCAAGAGCTAAAAGTATATAGATAGTTCGTAAAAGTTTTCTATTTTTCTCTATCATTACATGAGAGAAAAAAGGAATCATCCTTTGCCCAACACTAAGTGCGACAAATAATAAATAGAGATAAATCCCTATTTGTTTACCAAACTCTTCAAGTGGTAAGTATCGTGAAATAGTTGCTAATATAATCAAAATATTAGATATCAAACCACTCAAAAAAGCGATCAAAATCCAAAACTGATCATATTTGTCACTACTTGGAGAGCCTTTATAAATCTGATAAAAAACATATAAACTATAAGCTTGATTAGCCAAAAGTATTATCATTCCTAGATAAAGAATAATTTTAAAAGAAAAAACACCAGTAAAAAAGATAAAAGTCCCCACAGCTAGTAGAGTAAAATTAGTTGTATAAATCTTTTGTTCAAGTGGAGGCATCTGAGAAAAACGAGGAAAAGTTGTCAGTAAAAAACCTTGAAAAAATGCAGTAAAAACAATAAATGTAAGAGAGTATGCATGAAAAAGATTTGGTGTTATATCAAAAACTACAATACCCTTGTAACTGAGTAAAAATAGAAGCATACATAAGATAGCATTTAAAACACCCCACACAAAAAAAGGCTGATGTGGTTGAGAAAAAAAATACTTAAGTTTATTTTGTTGCATGATAAGACCCTTTAATTTGTATTATTTTAACATTTTTTACATCACACAAACAACTTTTTTAACTCTTCGTCACTCATCTTACCTATCCAGCTCTCTCCTTGTGCTACACTTAGATCTTGCAGAGCCATTTTTGATTTTATCATTTTGTCAATCTTCTCTTCAAAAGAATTTTTTGTGATAAATCTGAAAACATTTACATTTTTGTTTTGACCTATCCTGAATGCTCTGTCAGTTGCCTGATTTTCAACTGCTGGATTGAACCATAGATCAAAGTGAATGACATTGTTTGCCTGAGTAAGATTCAGTCCAGTTCCTCCTGCTTTTAGTGAGAGTATAAAGATTTTATAATTTGGATCATTTTGAAATGATTCTACAATTTGATCTCTTTTGTTTTTAGATTGACTTCCTTTTAGATAGAGTGGAGTTGTGTAGAGCTTTTCTTCTATCAATTTTTCTAAAATATCCCCCATTTGTGTATATTGAGTAAATATAAGTGTTTTTTCATCTCTTTGAAGTATGGTGTCAAGAAGTTCTAAGAGGTATTTTGTTTTACCTGAAAGTTCTGGGTTAAAATCTGATTTTTTGTCAAAATTTCTCGGATGATTGCAGATTTGTTTAAGTGAAGTTATTAGTTTAAATATAAGTCCAGATCTCTCGTTTGCTTCACTATCTTCAATGGTTTTCAAGGTATTGTCTACCAGGCTCTTATAGAGAATGGCTTGTGATTTTTCCATAGTTATATATGAGTCTGTGATGATTTTTTCAGGTAAATCTTTGATGATAGTTTTATCAGTTTTTAACCTTCTTAGCATAAAAGGTGCTGTGATATTTTTTAACTGCTGTGCTTTAGTTGTATCTTTGGATATTTCTATATCTTTTGCATATTCTTTTTGAAAAATTTTGAGAGTTTTTAAGTATTTAGGCATAGCAAAATCAAAAATACTCCAAAGTTCACTAAGATTGTTTTCAACTGGTGTTCCACTAAGAGCTATTTTATATTTTGCTTTTATAGATTTGACTGCTTTTGTGATTTGTGTTTGTGGATTTTTTATCTTTTGTGCTTCATCGATAACAATAGCATCGAATTTATGCTTTTTAAGTTTATCTAAATCTCTTTGGAGAACATGATATGTTGTAAAAACCAAATCACTTACTTCAAATTCTCTTTTTGTTCCATAATACTGGGAAAAAGTAAGTGTTGGAGCAAACTTTTCAATTTCATTTGCCCAATTACCAAGTAGAGTGGTTGGCAGGACGATTATGGCTGGATTTTTCAAATAGTTCTCTTCTTTTAAATATTTTAAAACTGTAATAGTCTGTAAAGTCTTTCCAAGACCCATATCATCTGCAAAGATAACTCCAAAACCATTTAGAAGATTGTTGATAGCCCAGTTAAAACCATTAGATTGGTACTCTCTTAAATTAGCATTGACTTGTGGCTGTGTAAACTCTTTAAAAGAGAATAGTTCTTTTAGATATGTTTGCAAATGTACGTCTAATTCTATCTCATCATTAAGACTCATATGTAGTAATTCATATCTATTTAATGTTTTGTTTTTTTCTATATTTTTGAAAATATTTTCTACTTCTTTTGCATTTAATATCACAAAAGAGTCTCTGAACTTTATAAGTTCCTGCCCTTGTTTTAATAATCTTTTAAACTCCTCATGACTTATCTTTGCATCACCTATGGCAATCTCATAATCATACTCAAGTAATTTATCAAGAGATAAAAATGATTGAAAACTGTTTGAACTTGATTTTACTTTTATCTGTAGTTTTGGCTTGAGTAAATTTTTTAACTCTTTTGGCAGGATGATATCGATACCAAGATCTAAAATAAAATCTTTTTTAGAGAGTATAAACTCTTCTAATCTTTCTTTTGAAAGTACAACAGAAGGTTTATTGATAAGTGTTTTTATCTCATATATATCTTCGCTAAATTTTACAAGCAGACTCAGGATTTCTAGTCTTTGCTCACTTTTTTGATACTCATGAAGATATTTATCATTTATTTTTATAGATAATGAATACTCATCATCATGTGGATTTATAAAGATTTTAAATTTTAAATCACTATTTAAAAGATCAAAAATCGCAAAATAATTATCTATTGATTTTGCAAAATCTTTTGTTTCAAAATGAGTGTTTTTAAAAGCTTTATTGCAAAAGAGTGCTTCAAATATCTGCAAATCAAATTTATTGCCTCTTCCTCTTTTTAGTGGAAAATCGATCTTTAAAACATACTCACTTATAAGTGAAGATAAAATTATTTCATTTGTGGTAGTTTCATCAAAAAACTTCTTTTCGTTAAAAAATGTTGCTATAAGTGGGGTTATATCATGTAAAGAGTGTAATTGTTTTTGTATACTCACAGGTGAAGTAAGTGGTTTAAATACACCTAAAAAAGAGCTTTCTTTATCGATAATATCCAAAATAAAACCATTGGATTCTATAATCAAATATGCCACTCTAAAAATATAAAACAGATACCTATAATAGCTATTTCCACTTTCATCATCAAAAGCTAAAAATAGATTCATAAGATTTGTTGGTGAGATAGTAATTTTATTGCTTTTAATATCACAATCTATCTCATCAAATAATTTTTTTGTACTATCTTGTTTAAATAGTTTATTTGTGATGATAAATTTTGAGTTATAGATATCTTTCCTGGCTTTAAACTCTATCTTGCTTTGACCAAAAATCCTTTGTATCATATCACTATGATCACTTTTATATGGATAAAGATGAAAGCCAATATTTCTTTTTGAGTATCTGTAAAAATCATCCAAAAGTTTTTTGAAATCCTGTTGCATGAAAACAGGTTGTGGTTTTAGTTTTGAGAGGATAAAGTCCTTAAAAGGTTCATAGTTTATGATTTGGGACGAAGTATCTTTTATATCTTTGTCATTATCTCTATATTCAACCTTAAATGGATATGTGACAGACAACTCTTGTTTGATTTTATAATGAGCTATCAAATCAACACCACGAAGAGAAAAAAGTAAAAATGGATTTTTATCTATAGCAGAAGTGAGTATAAAATATACACCAGCCATATGTTTACACGGATCACCCCAGTCAGGACAACTACACGATCTCTCTAAATTTTGCCAATTTTTTGGAAAAAGTGAAATACCCTCATCTTCTAATTCATCCAAAAGTGTTTCTGGAAGTTCACCATTTATAACAGAAGCAAATAAGAGAGGATTTTTTTCTATAACCGAATAGATCTTTTCTATCTCTTTTTTTTCAAAAGAGTCAAATCTTAACTCAATTTTATATGGATAACCATAACTCCCCTGAACCTTAGCAGTAACTTTGTTTGCTTTTATATCAATACTTAAAACTTTACCAGTATTGGCATAAGTCTTACCCCTGCTAATCCTGGCACTATAGTAATAATTTTTATTGATTGCATTTAAAAAATAAGCACCCCAGGGTGTAGTACCGTAGTTATTTGCCATATTTCTCTCTTTTTATAAAAGTAAATTTATTTTAGCTAAAAAGTGCAAAAGAGGGGCTAGCTGAAGCAAGACTTCCAAAAAGAATTCTTAACTTACAATCAAACCTCCAGAAACTCCACCCCATCTTTTGACCCGATCACTAAAAAACTTCTAAGATCTGCTAAGCTTTTTACCTTTTCAAGCTCTTTGTAGTTTTCAACCTGTTTTATCCCATCTTTTTTGATAGCTTCTTCGTTATCTTTTTTTCTTATCCATTTTAACTCAAACATATAGTTATATGGAACTTTCTCATCTCGTCTCTCTAAAATGATATCTGGATACTTGTTATCTATCTCAGTTTGTGAGTGTATGTAGTAAAAACTTGCAAAGCTTAGGAGTGAAAGCATGATTGATTGGAAATGTTTTTCATCAAACTTTGTGTAGTCTCTGTTTGAGAGGGTTTTTATAATAGTTTCTAATTGATCGACAAATGGTTTGATATCTCCTTTTGCCAATTCTATCAGGATTGGTGATATCTCATCTAATTCTAAATTGTTTCTTCTTTCTATCTCTTTGGCAAAATAGTTAAAGTAAAGTATCTTGATAACATAGTTTGGTATCTCAAATATATACTCTTCACCAAATAAAGAATCTTTTATCGTGATAAATCCCATGGAATAAATC
>JALSQA010000029.1 GCA_026985685.1 Campylobacterales bacterium
AAGTGCCGCATAAAGACCGATAGTATTAAAGATTCCCATAGGAGGAACTTTACCCATCACCGATAGCACAATCATATCAATCAACAATACCCAAAACCAAACTGCAAATAAGCCTCTTCTGTTTGCTGGAGCAACATTAGGACTTCTATCTAAGAATGGTAATAACATAAAGATTACTTGAGCAAATCCAAATGCCATCAAACCGATATCTTTAGAGAAAGGTCTAAGAATCTCATAACTCCATAGGAAATACCACTCAGGATAAATATGTGGAGGTGTTTTAAGACCATTAGCAGGATCAAAGTTTACAGGATCCATTGCAAATTCAAAATGATAAAATACCAGATAGAAAAAGAATGTCAGGAAAATACCAAGAACAAAGAAATCTTTACTCAAGAAATCCCATTGAAATCTAATAACTTTTGCATTTTTTGTATCGCCTGCTAAATATTTTTTAGACTCAACATCAAAATCAATCTCTTCACCATCTTGATTATTGACATGAGGGATTCTAAGTGTTCCAAAGTGGAAAACAATCAAACCAATAATAATAAGAGGCATTAAAAGTACATGTAACATAAAAAATCTTGACAAGAATGCATCACCAGGAACATAATCACCTCTGATCCACTCAACAAGACCATTTAACTCTAATGATCCCATACTAAACAAGTTTGTGATAACCATACCAGCCCAGTAACTCATCTGTCCCCAAGGTAACATATATCCAGAAAATGCTTCTGCTGAAAATGTTACAAAAAGAAGCATACCAGATATCCAGATCATCTCACGCCCTTTTTTATAAGAACCATAATAGATACCAGTAAACATATGAATATAGATAATCAAAAAGACAACAGATGCCGCAACACCATGAATATGTCTCCATAACCATCCATACCCTACTTCACTCATAATTGTATAGTTAACAGAATCAAACGCTAGTTTTGTATCTGGTTTATAATACATCAATAAAAATATTCCTGAAATCAAAAGGATACCAAACGTAGTCGCCAGGATCATACCCATCGCCCACAAAAAGTTAATATTTTTTGGAATCCAGTATTCCGTAGCCAAAACACGTCTAAGAGTATCAACTGCAAGGCGTTGATTTAACCAGTCATGTAAATTTTTCGCTTTTTCAAAATGTGCCATCACGCCTCCTTATGCTATAAGCTTTTTAGCTTTCATCTCTTTAAACTCAGGTCCTTCTTCCCCAAGCACCAACTTTGTACCATCAATCTTAAACGGTGGAATAACCAACGGACTTGGAGGAGGAGATTTTAGAACCTTTCCATTTGCATCAAACTGACCACCATGACATGCACAATGAAATTCATGAACATCAGGAACATAAGCAGGAATACAACCAAGATGCGTACACAAACCAATCGCAACAAAATATTTATCATCACCGACAACAACATCTCTTGGATCAGATTTCATATCTTTTGAGTGTTTCAAAATAAAGATAGGTTTACCCCTCCATTTTTCAACAACTAATTGATTCTCTTTCATTTCAGTAAGATCTACTGTCGTAAAACCCGCTGCTTTAACGCTTGGAAGAGGATCCCAAGTACGTTTTGCAGCACCTAATGCAGCTATACCACCAAGAGCAGTAAAACCACCTAGAGCCATACCAAGAAAGTCTCTTCTTTCTTTTTCGACTGCCATGAGCACTCCTTTATAAAATTTAACCATTTATTATACATCTTAGAGTGTTAAATGTAATTGATATGAAACAATATTTTTTTAATTTCTTAATAAAATATATTAAATTGTATAGAAAAGTTATATTTTTTTCTGTTCCATACGTATATATATATGTAAAATATCTATTGCGGCTGGTGTAACACCACTGATTTCACTTGCTGCAAATAGTGTCGGAGGATTAAATGTTTGAAATTTTTCGATAATTTCATTACTCAATCCAGAAACTTTTGTAAAATCAAAATCTTTTGGTATTTTAACATTGATCATGTTTTTCATACGATTAATCTGTACTTGCTGTTTTTCTATATATGAAGCATATTTCGACTCAATCATGATCTGCTCTTTTGTATCTATAGGTAAATCTGCAAATTGAGGTAACAATTTATCAAACTTTTCAAAAGTAAATGTTCCACGCCCTACTACTCGTTTTAACTGTACTTTATCTGTCACAGCTTCTTCATCGATCTCTTCTAAACGTGCTATGTTTTCTTTTGAAGGAGTTATAAAATTTGTCTCCAAATATTCTAAAACTGCTTTGATATCTTCTGTTTTTTTGCTAACTTTCTCATAAAAACCATCATCAATCAATCCTAATTGAAAACCATATTTGCTCAATCTGATATCGGCATTATCTTCACGTAATAATAACCTATACTCCGCACGACTTGTAAACATGCGATAAGGTTCTTTTGTTCCTTTTGTGACTAAATCATCAATCATCACACCGATATAAGCTTCATCACGACGCAATATCAATGGCTCTTTTTCATCAATAGCTAAAACAGCATTGATCCCAGCCATCATACCTTGTGCAGCCGCTTCTTCATAACCAGTAGTACCATTTACCTGTCCTGCACAATAGAGTCCTTCTACTTTTTTGGTCTCAAGTGTATGTTTCAACTCTGTTGGATTGATATAATCATACTCAATAGCATAACCATAACGCACAATCCGTGCATTTTCAAGTCCTTTGATAGAGTGCACCATGTCTAACTGGACATCAGGAGGAAGAGAAGTAGATAATCCATTTATATAATACTCTGTCGCTTCTTTTGTTTGTGGTTCTATAAAAAGATGATGACGCTCTTTATCTGCAAAACGATTAACCTTATCTTCTATACTAGGACAATACCTAGGACCAACCCCTTCAATCTGTCCAGTAAAAAGCGGTGCACGGTAAAAGTTATCAGATATGATTGAATGAGTGTCTATATTTGTATATGTGATAAAACACGGCAATTGCTCTTTAGCAAAATCTTCATCTTTTGGAGTCTGAAAACTAAACGGCACAGGATTTTCATCTCCAGGTTGCTCATCCATTACAGAAAAGTCGATACTATTTCCATCTATTCTAGGACAAGTTCCAGTTTTCAAACGCCCGATATCAAGTCCAAAAGATTTTAAACATTCACTCAATTTATTTGACGGAAACTCCCCAACACGTCCAGCCTCTTTTTGGTACTCACCTATATGAATCAACCCTTTTAAAAAAGTTCCAGCAGTTATAATAACTTTTTTACTCTCATAAACTAATCCTAAATCAGTTTTAACTCCTGTCACTTTTCCTTCTTCTGTAATCACCTCATCTGCTATCTCTTGCTTGATAGTCAAATTTTTAGTATTTAAACAAACATCTCTCATGTAAACTGGATAACGATCCATATCTATTTGAGCACGTGATCCTCGAACAGCTGGACCTTTTGAACTATTTAAAATACGAAACTGAAGCCCAACCGCATCAGTACATTTTCCCATCTCACCACCAAGAGCATCAATCTCTTTAACTAAATGCCCTTTTGCCAAGCCACCAATAGCAGGATTACAACTTGTTGCACCTATTCTCTCTGCCAGAATTGTAATCAATAAAGTTTTTTTCCCCATCCTCGCACTAGCTAAGGAAGCTTCTATACCAGCATGCCCTCCACCTATTACGATAACATCATATATCATTATTTTGTCCTCTATATTTTACGCGATTATAGCAAAGTTTGGTATAATCATCTCATGTTTACAGGATTAATAAGAGAAATGCCCACTGTGGCACAATTAGAAAACAACTTTTTGACACTAAAAAGCAGCTATCAGCCAAAGATTGGTGATTCTATCGCTATAAATGGAGCATGCCTTACGGTAGTAAAAACAGGTAAAAATATATTTACAGTAGAGCTTTCACCAGAGACACAAAATCTCATAGCTGTAGAAAATCTTAAAGGTAAGGTACATATGGAACCTGCGATGCAACTACACGATAGATTAGAAGGGCATATCGTTCAAGGACATATAGACACAACTGGAGAAATAACAAAAATCACTCCCCTTGCAAATGCAACTGATTTTCATATCAAACTACCTAAAGATTATATAAAATACATCATCCCCAAAGGTAGTATAGCCATAGACGGTATAAGTTTGACTGTTAATGAAGTATTTGAAGAGTCTTTTCGTCTTACAATCATACCTCATACACTAAAAAACACTCTTTTTTCAAAATACAAAACAGGTACAAAAGTAAATATAGAAACAGATATGTTTGCAAGATATCTATATCATATGTTTCACAAAGAGAAAAAGATTTCATGGGATATGGTTGATTCTATCATGGCTAGTTACTGATGCAATTTCAGATATTTGAACCATATAAGGAAAAACTATTTTGTGAAATAACAAATAGACACCAGGGAGTTAGCCAAGAACCATATGAATCTTTAAACTTGGCACTTCATGTTGGTGATGATCCAATATCTGTCATACAAAATCGTACAATCCTAGCAAAAGAGTATAATTTTATTATAGAAAATCTCATCTACATGGAACAAACGCATAGCGATAATATACAAATCATCCAGCACAGTGCTCATAATAAAATCAAAAATTGTGATGCCATAATAACCAATAAATCAAATATACCACTACTAGTAATGGTTGCTGACTGTATTCCTATCATGATGTATGACCCTATACAAAATGTTATAGCTGCTGTTCATGCAGGTAGAAATGGTACTTTTAAAAACATCGCTGTAAAAACTATTTTAAAAATGCAACAAGTATTTAATACAAATCCTAAAGATGTTTTGATTGGATTTGGTGCGAGTATTCATGTGTGCTGCTATGAAGTTGGTAAAGATTTAGTCGATATAACCATAAAGAATTTTGGCAAAAAGTATATCCAGACCCAAGATCAAAAAAGGTATTTAGATTTGCAAACATTAAACTATGACCAATTACTTCAAATCGGTGTAAATAGTAAAAATATTGAAATATCCCCCGTTTGTTCATGTTGTGATAAAAACTATTTCTCTTATCGGAGAGAAGGCACAACAGGACGCTTTGGCGGTATCATAAAGTTGAGATAAATGGATAAAAAAGTAGTTGCTCTAAAATACGACCAGGAAGGATCATCCGCACCAAAAGTAGTAGCCAAGGGGAGTGGTACTATTGCAGATAAGATTTTAGAAAAAGCAAATGAATTTGAAATACCTATATTTCAAAACGAAGCATTAGCAAACTCCCTACTCTCTTTAGACGTAGATGAACAAATTCCGCCAAATCTTTACAAAGCTGTAGCAGAAGTTTTTGTCTGGCTTATGAATAGTGAAAAAAAAGCACAACTAAGT
>JALSQA010000030.1 GCA_026985685.1 Campylobacterales bacterium
GATAAAATCGATTTAGTCCAGAAAAAAGGCATTTGGGATTGTACGCTTTGTGGAGAATGTACTTTAGCTTGTCCGCAGGGAATCGATCCAAAAAATGATATAATAATGCTAAGAACTAAAAGCGTCCAACAAGGATATAGTGATCCGACATTTGAAAGTGGAGGGGATGATATGTTTGGTGGTGGATTTAATCCAGGTTTTTAAAAATAAAAAGGAGATTTGAGTATGGCAAAAGAACATAGTTTTGATATTACGGCTGAGCTTGATGCTCAAGAGATGAAAAATGCAATAGAACAAGCAAAAAAAGAGGTAGGAAATCGTTATGATTTTAAAGGGATAAAGGCTGAAATTGATTACAATGCAGACTCAAAGGCTATAACTTTAGTATCTTCTAGTGATGCAAAAGCTGAAGCGATGATGGATATCGTTATCTCAAAAGCTATTAAAAGAGGTATCCCTGCAAAAGCTATCAATGAACATAGCAGAGTGCAAGTTGGTGGTGGAAATACAAAAATAGTTCTATCTATCGTAGATGTTATCTCTAAAGATGATGCAAAAAAGATAGTAAAAGCTATCAAAGATAAAAAGCTAAAAGTTCAAGCCCAAATCAGAGGTGAAGAGATAAGAGTAACAGGAAAGTCTATCAATGATTTACAAGCTTGTATAGCTGAGGTAAAGCAGTTAGATATAGATGCCCCACTTAGTTTTACAAATTTGAAATAGTCATGAGATTTGTACCAGAAGACAAGCTCCCTATTGAAAATACGCCTGTTATGAAAGGTATGAAGTGTAAAACTATATCATGGCTTATATTTTTTTGTTTAGTATTTTTACCTGTTTTAGTTTCGATTTATATATGGTTAGAGTATGATTGGTTAATTGCTATTGGAATGGGACTGTTTTTTTATCTTGTGAGTGCTATCGTCGCTAGTAAACTCAGACTCTCTTCTGTGCCATTTGACCAAAGGGAGCGAAATTTCTCATCATTAGAAATTGCAAAGTGGTATACAAAATACCACTTTTGCTAAGTTTATTAGATGATTTTTAAGAACATTTTAATAATTAATTATTACTTCAATATTTGATGATAATTTAATATGATTGTCAATCATTAAAGTTGTGGAATAGACTCCGCTTTCCAAACAGGTACATGATATAACACTTATAGATTTTGTAATTGGGATGTTATCTGTGAATGGAGAGATTATATGAGAGTAGATATCATTTTCTATGGTTATATTTCTCTCATATGATGCAGATGTAGTAAGTGCCTGATTTTCAATCTCGACAAATGTTGCAAATTTTGTTCTATCATTTGGGTCTTTTATACCTATTTTGTATTTTTCTCCATTTGGTTTTTTACCTAATGCAAATAGATCTCCTCCAAAGTTTACAAGTGCTGATGAAATTTTATTTTTTCTTATGATATGTGTTGCTCTATCTACGGCATACTCTTTTATAAAACCTCCTAAATCTATCTTTGTATAAGGATTGTCAAAGTAGAGTCTATCTTTTTTGAGTTTGATATGTTCGCATCCTACATAGGGAAGAAACCGATCTTTTTTGCACTGAAGCTCTTTTATTGTGTAAGAGTATTTATATATATCCTTGAATGTACCCACTGTAATATCAAAAACTTTTTCAGTTTTTCGGTAAAAGTTGATCGCTTTTTTGAGTAGTTGGATTGTTTCATTATCTATAGTAGACTTTTCTCTTCTATTTAATATAGATAGATAAGAAGTTGGGTCAAAGTAGTTGTATTTTTTCTCTAATCTTTTAGCCTCATGAAGAATTGCTTTGGCAGTTTTGTTTGCTTTTATTTTATCTTTTGAGAATAAAATGACTTCACAAGGGGTAGTCATCGCTTCAAATCTATAAATAAACTGCATATATCTAAAAATTATACTTTAGTCCGAGATTGAAATAGAGTGCATTAAAGTAGTTTGGTTGTTTATAATATCCCCCACTAATATTTGCTGTAATTTTACTGTTTAGTCTATGTTTTAGACTCAATGAGTAGTTAAATGAAGCAAAATCACTCATCCTTCTATCGCTTGAAGCATATTTCTGATTTGTAAAATATATTTTTTTATCTGAGTAAAATTTTGCTTTGGTTTGAGTATATGCTCGAAAATCGATCCCAATCGTGGTTTTGTTGCTCCACTCATAATTGGTTCTTAGATCAATGGTGTGTGAGGTGATATCCCAATTATCATCATAAAATCGATACGAAATGATAGATGAAACTCTTTGGGTAAGTGCTTTGGTATATTCAAGTGATACTCCATATGCCCTTCTAGTATCTGGCTTTTGCTCTTGTGCTATTGTCGGGGAACTATTATAATTTATGACAACCCTCATATAAGGATTACTTAAATATCCATCTTCATCAATCATATATATTGAACCTTTTAACACAGAAGTCCTATTGAGTATTTGGGTATAACCAATTTCAAGATTGACAACATTCAAGTCACGCTTTTTAACCTTACTGCTTGCTCCGCTTACACCGTCACAATCTTTAGTATTCATAAAGCAGTAGATTTCAAGATCATTTTTTTGATAAGAAGTACCTATACTTAGTGAACTATTTTTGGAGCTATCAAGATAGTGCAGATATTCAGCTGATAGTTCATGTGATGTGTAATCATGTTCGTCAGAATAACTATATCCCATATTTATCTCATCTCGTGAGACAAATCTCTTTGTAAAATTTACACTAACTGCTTTCCTCTTCTCTTCATAGGGAATATTTCCATATATTACATCTGTAGTATATGTATGCCCAGTTGGTAGTGTTGCTGAAGCACCACTAGAAGCATCATAATAGGTGGGACTTGCCCCACTGACACTATCATGAACAGCTGATATATTGAGAGTATAGTCTGCTCCAAAATCTTTATTTATCTCAATTGACGGCGTGTGAATAGTTGTTTTGCCACTATCTTCATTATAGCTCATATACTGGACACTGACATAATCTTCTGCAAAAAGGGTTGTAGTTGCCAAAATAGCACAAGTGATGGCAGATATCTTTAATTGCACCCACAACCTCCTCCTGCAACACCACCGCCACCTTTACTTGCCTCTTTAGAAAAATAGATATGTTTTTGAAATTTATAAAAGAGAGTATTGCTATTGCTTTTAGTCATACTCTCTTTTGCTAATATCCCTTTTTGCCAAGGTTTTACATCTTCTATATATTTGGTACATCCGCCTAAACAAAGCATAATACCCATGATAAAAATATACTTCATGGGATATCCTTTATGTGTTGTAAAATAAGAGTGTTAATATGGTCTTTTGCACCAATGAGTATTGCTATAACCTTTTCATCTTTGATGATATACAGTGCTGGTATCCCCACAGGTTTAAAATGACTTACAATTTTTCCATCAGGATCATTGATTACTTTAAAACTCAACTTTTTCTCTGCTTGTAGATTCCTTTGGAATATTTTAGCATCAGCTTCATTTTCATCGACATCAACACCGATCAACTGTACTCTCTTATGATCGAGTTGCTGGCTGAGTTTAGAGAGAATTGGTAGTTCCCTTTTACAAGAGTGACACCATGAAGCGAAAAAGTCTACAATATAGACTTTTCCTTTTTCCATCTCTAAAGCCTGATTTGTTTGGGAATCAAGAATATCACCCTGTTGAAAAGCCAAAAGTGTTACTGTACTAAAAAGACATATAAGAAGATATCGTTTCATAACATCATACTACTTTGCAATGGTGATTGCACCTGGTGCTTCAAATCTTGTTTTTCCAAATCTTGCATGGCAATAGTTACAGTTTGCATAGGCTCTACCTTCATGATAGTATCTCACTGAACTATTGACCACTGTGCCATTACTATCTAAAATTTGAGCTTTGAAATTGCCTGTAATTTTTTTAATTGGTAAGCTGAAATTTTCACCTTTCCCTTTTGAAATATTTGCCAGAAGAGTTGTTCCATCTTCAAAATTAAGCCTTACTCTATATCCGTATGCTGATTTTGTACCGTTTAAATCTTTGAAGATTTTACCACCTGCAAAATTATGACAAATCATGCAAACTCTACCATGACAATGATCTCTTCCTTTATAAATATCATCTTTTGGGTTTAGATTGTTTAGCTGAATTAGAGAGTTTTTTTTCAAAAGATTCATATAAAATGCATCTACATGAAAATTGGTATCGTTTTTGGCAAATAGAACAATTCCTCCATCGCTGTCGATTACTTGTGTAAAATATCTATAATTGCTCAAAAATGTTTGAAAGTTATAATTTGCAATCCTTCCCATAGCAATACCATCATCAAGTGGATGATTTGGATCTATTGCCTTTAAAATTCCGCCTCCAAAATTATCTGTATCATCTACTCTGATATATGCATATGGAGTATAGATGTATTGAGCATCAAAATCTAGTTTTCCCTCTTTTTTGCTTACTATCGCTGCCCAAAAGCTGTTTTGTTTGCACTCGATTTTGCCATTATCGAAAACACAGGCACTATAAGTTGTATCACCACTTTTTATATCTATGTTATATCGTACAAAGAGATACCTATTTTTAACGGCAAAATTTGTTACATATTTGTAGCCTTTGGTTTTGGTTGTCTCTGCCAGTAATATAGGGGTATCTGTAGTACCATCTTTTTTTACAGCCAATAAAATCGTATCGCTACCATAAATGACCCAATCATCTGTAAAACCTCGAATACGCTCTAATCTCTCATCCTTATCTTTTGTTACTTTGACAACTTTGTTGTTTTTTAAATTAACTCTATACAAATTACCGTCGGTAGCTATAAAGTAAAAATCACTCCCTTGAAACTTGGTAGTACCATGACCTGTTGCAATCGTTTTACCATCTAATGATATTTCACTTTTGGTGGCGTCGTTTTTATTGAGTTTATAAAGTATTCCATCTGTCAAAAACAGACTATAAACAGTACCAGCAATATCCCCTTTATAATCCTGGCTTCCAGTACTCATCAGATCAATACATTCATCCATGGAAAGAGAACATTTTTGTACCGTTTTTGTGTTACTATCATAAACCAAATATCCATCTATTTTCTCACCATAAGTTGGATAAGTAACACTTAAAAGCTTTTTATTCTCAAACGACAAAGGAATATCGTTCGTACTCATACTAGGTGTGACCAAAACTGTTTTGTTCATATCATCTACTGCCGTTAAGTACTGTCTGGTGCCAAGATAGTTAATTTTGCTATATGATGGTTTAGTAAGGTGTGCTGCACTACTGTTTTGTATCTTTTTACCATCGTCAAGTGTAATTTTATATGCCGTGCCATTTGAGACATATTGCA
>JALSQA010000031.1 GCA_026985685.1 Campylobacterales bacterium
GGAAGTGTTTGAAGTGAAAAATCCATAAAGCCATATATCTTATTTCCCTCTTTATCAAATCCGCAGGAGAGCTTGTCTGTGATGACTTCTTCTTTTGCAATAGTAGTTAAAATAGTAGGTTTTATTTCTAGTTTAGTAGAAGGTAGGGTATATTTGATATCTAAGTGTGGACGATAGTGAATACCTCCGCCAAATGGACCATAACCTAAATCAAACTGCATCATTTGTGAATCCCGCCCAAGAGGAAGTTTTGTAGGACCTTGAAAACGAAATAAAACTTTTTTGTGTGTTATCTCATGTTCGAGCAACTTCTTTTCATAGTCATTAAAATGCCAGTCTCTCCAGATTCCTTGTGTTAGTTTCTCTGAGGGGATTGTTTCTCCAAGTGTTTGGATAATCTCTGCTTCATCAATTTGATGAAATTCGGTAAGTTCACTGACACTTTGCTGATCTACAAATGAGAGTGACCATTCACCATATTTTTCTATTTTTACATTTACACGATTCATAGGATACATAGATATCGAAGCTTCTTGAATAATCGCATTTTCAGGAATATTTGCCAGAGAAAATGCTATCACGCCATAACTAGTTCCTTTAGATTGGTTTACTCCAACAAAAATAGAGTTTTTCCCAAAGTGTTCTCTGTTTTGTTCGATAGATTTTTCTGCAACATAACCGATCTCATTAGGTGCTGGAAAAATAGTTTTAGAAAATTCTTCACGTTCTAAAAGAGTTTTTATTTTTAGTTGTGGGGCAAAAGGAGAGTTCATGTTGCTTATAGGATCAACTGCTCGTATATAGTAAAAATACTCTGTTCCACTTTGTAGTTCTATGTCTGTGAAGTTGTGATTTGTTGTAGTTGCAATGAGATTTTCTTCACGACAAGCATCTTTATGTTGTGTACTTCTGTAGATTTTATAAAAAGTTCCAGGTGTTACTACTTCATGTTCCCAGCAAAGATTAACCTGGGTACTCCCAAAAGAGTCGATATGAAAATTTTCTACTCGTTTTGGTGCAAATGTTGCATAGTTCTTAGCTTCAGATATGGCGTATAATAAAGCAGGAATATTCTCATGAATGCTCTCTGTCATATTTTGCATATAATCAGGAATATTTCGTGTACCTACCTCTACCACTGCTGCTATAATTCCTTTTGAATAATAGTATTCCCGACCACTTCCACTGATAAGCTTTGTAGGTGGTTTTCCTCTGTGAATACCATATTGGCGGTTTGTTACTTTTTTGATTTCATAGTTCATGTTTGCACATAAAACATTTAGATCTGTTCCTTCGATTTCCGCTTCATGATTAAATTTATGTGCAGGGAAAAAGACATTGCCCTGTGAGTGATAATCTAATGCCATCGTGATATTTGGATGAGTATCCACAAATCCTTTAATAGCCCTTGTTTCTGGTTCTGAAAATGGTTCGATACCTCCATAAACATTAGAAGAGGTATCTTTTATTTTTGTAAAACCTACACTAAAGTTGCGATTTAAATCAACACCATAAGTGCCATCTTTGTTATTTCGTCGGTTTTTACGCCAAAAAGAAAAATGAGTACGAGAGTATTCAAATCCATCAGGATTAAGACAAGGTACCATATAAAGTGTATTTTTCGTAAAAGTTGCTTTGATTTTTGGATCGCTTTGGTAATTTTTTAAAATATAGTCAATAAAAGCAACACCTAGTTCATTGCCAATCCATTCTCTTGCATGAATAGTACCTGTATACAAAAGAGCAGGTTTGAGTTCAGCATTTTCAACATTTAATGTTAATGTTACTAGTATGATTTCTCTCTCTTCCCAAGTTTTTCCTATGGATTCGATGCTAATAAGGTTAGGGTAATTTTGGACGCACTCTTTTAGAAATGCGATTGTTTCATCATAAGATTTATATTGTAGTTTCATAAGACTCCATGGGTAAAATATATTCGCTGTGATTATACCATAGAGATGAATAAATCCAAAGGCTATTAAAGCCCAAGGATTTGTTTAAAGTTATTCCAGCCTCTTTGAAGTTTTTTTACAGCTTTATTTTTGATATCGGCGATCTCTTTGAGTTGTTTAGGATTGTTTTCCAATGTTTGTATCAACTCTTCTTTACCAATTTCATTTATCATTTTTTTTGCTTTTTTCTTGCCTACACCTGTTCCTTTTGCAGCTGTAGAGAGGTACTCAAAAAAAGCTTCATCACTGACATCTTCTGTATTTATAGCAGATTCATCACTGTCTGGTTTATTTTCAACCTCCATTGTTTTGAGGTTTTTTAGGCGATATTTGTCTTGAAAATTCCATTTTTCACTTGGCCACTCTTCTTTTGTTCTATCTTTTGTATTTAGCATAGGATAAAGTGAGTCTAGTGTAAAAACTTCTTTTTCCCCTTTAAGGGTTGTTTTTTTCTTCTTCATGAAATACTCTCCATCAAAACTTGGAGTATATTTACCAAATGTTATATATCGCATAGTGCGAAGAAGTGAGCTATCTATCTTGCCAAGTTCTTCCCAGTTATAAAGTGGAATATTTGGTTTTTTAAATTTACCATTACTTAACTTCCACATGATGTATTGCCCAATCCAGTCGCGAATATATGGAAAAGCAGCAAAAGCAGTAGCACACTCTAAAATACGATATTTTCCATCTTTTCCTACTGCAATATCACACGCCCAGTATTCGGCATTGGCAGCTTTAGATACTTTGACGGCAAGGTCAAGTAACTCTTTTGGCACATTTTGATAATCCATACTTCCACCTTGGGAAGTATTTGTAAGCCATTCACCTTCAGGTGGTCGTCTCCAAAAAGCACAAACTGGTTTATGACCGATAAGCATGACACGTACATCTGCTTCCATCGGTACAAAATCCTGTAGATACATAGGATGATATTTTTTAGTATCAAAAAGTTTTTTTGCTTCTTGTTTAGAATCTACTTTATGTACAAAATATCCACCATAATTTGATGGTCCATAACTTTTTTTGATGATTTTTGGATATTTGGTTTGTTCTAAAAATTCATATCCTTTTTTTCTATCATAATATATATATGTTTTTGGAACAGGGATAGCATATTTCCAGCAAAAACGGGTAACATTTTCTTTAGATTTGTTTGAAAACTGTGTATCTAGTGAAGGGATAAACTGTACATCAGGAAGTTCTCTGGCAATCTCTCTGAAAGTTTCATATGCAGTTGCGGGTATATTTCCTATAAGTACGTCGATTTTTTTACGTTTGACTTCTTTGATGAAGCGATTTTTATCATTTTTCCAATGGTAAGTAACAGTTTCTATTTTATCTGGCCATCCACGAAAATTGGAGTGGTCGAAGAAGCGAAGTACATAGTCAAGGTACAAGAAGCCGAGTTTTGGAAGTTTTTGTTTGTTTTTCTTTTTTTTGCCCATAGTAGTGATCCTAATTTCCTTTTTCTTTAATTTTTCTATCGATGAGATTGACGATTAGGTCAATTTTCCTGTCATTGAAGTTTAAACCCATCTCTTCTTGCTGAGGTGTTGCAAAAGCTGGGATTCCATTGACCTCTAGCACAACATATTCCTCTTTTTCCTGGTCATAAATAAGATCAACTCCTGCTATGTCCAAACCACATATTTTAGCTGCTTTTTTTGCGATAGATACTACTTCATCATTTGCCTCCCGTAATATTACCGAACCACCGCTTGTAATATTCGTTTTCCAGTTGTCTTTTGGGGCTTTTCTTCCATAACATGAAACAAACTCCCCATCAACGATATCTATACGAAAATCTGTATTGTCATATTGGATGAATCTCTCTACATAAAAGTAACGAATATCTGTTTGATTTAAAAAAGGCAAAAGCATATCTAGTGCTGCTTCATTTTCTATCTTTACAAGCCCCATACCTCCCCAGCCATCAGTTGGTTTGTATACAATTTTACCACCCCATTGACGAAGAATTTCTTTTAGGTCATTTACATCATCCCGATGACAAAGCATATAGTCTGCTGTATTGATATCATGTCTTCTTAAAAGATGGGCAGTCTTAAATTTATCTTCACTAAGAGAAAAAGCAGAAAAACTATTGATAGTAGGTATAAAATTATCAACCATTTCATAAAGATAAGTTTGATACTGGGTTTGTTCACCTGCATTGTATGTAAAAAATAGATCAAGTTCTTCCATGATTTGGTTTTTACAAATGACATTTCCATTTTTTGCCACAGCATCTCTGAGATTTAGTTCAGGGACGGTCAAAATATCTCTTTGTCGTAATTTGTCGATCATCTTCTGCTGAATCCGATCACCTCCACTGTTTTGGTACATCCACATACCGATTTTATGGCTTGGCATGGATTATCCTTTTAATTAAATTAATTATATAATTATAGATAAAAATTAATTAATAACTTACATCTGAAGGTAAAATATGCAAAAAAAAGTCAATTTTTCTGAGTTAGCAGGGTTGATTAACATCAATTCATATACAAAAAACAAAAAAGGTGTTGATAAAAGTGGTATGCTTTTTAGATCATGGATGGAAGATATTGGCTTTTCATGT
This sequence comes from Campylobacterales bacterium, assembly GCA_026985685.1. Classification (GTDB taxonomy): domain Bacteria; phylum Campylobacterota; class Campylobacteria; order Campylobacterales; family QNZT01; genus QNZT01. The sequence continues at coordinate 4,534 of JALSQA010000031.1, forward strand.
ATAGTTTATCATAGAGATGAAATAGGAAATCATCTGCATTTTATTTCACCTAAACGTGAAGGGAAAAAGATATTGCTTCTTGGGCATCTTGATACTGTTTTTCCTCCAAATAGCTTTGAACATTTTAGCGAAGATGAAGAGTGGATTTATGGTCCTGGTGTTTGTGACATGAAAGGTGGAAACTATGTTGCTCTTGAGGCACTTAGAAATCTATATAATATGTATGGAAAAATTGAAAATATCGATATGCTGCTTGTTAGTGACGAAGAGACAGGGAGTGATGACTCAAAACATCTTACATCACAATTAGCAAAAGATTATGATTACTGTTTAGTGTATGAAGCAGCAGGCAAGAGTGATGAAGTGGTGATATGTCGTAAAGGGGTTGGTACATTTTATATAGATATAGAAGGCAAAGCAGCTCACGCTGGAAATCATTATAGCCAGGGAGCGGATGCAAATCTTGAAGCAGCACATAAATTAATCGCATTAACAACTCTAACCAATCTAAAAGAGGGTACAACAGTCAATGTCGGTAAAATGGAAGGTGGCATAGGTGCAAATACTATATCTCCTCATGCAAGATTGATTGTAGAGATTCGTTATACCAATAGTGATGAACGAGATAGAGTATTACAGGAATTACATCTTATTGTTCACAGTAATTTTATTGAAGGAACAAGTGCCAGGTTAAGTGGCGGTATCCAGAGAGATGTAATGCAAAGCACTAAAGAACAATTAGATTTTTTATCACAGATAGAAAAAGTCACCAATACAAAACTTCTG
>JALSQA010000032.1 GCA_026985685.1 Campylobacterales bacterium
TTCATTTTTGTTTACAATAGTATGATAAAAACCTTGTGAACGATAATAAAAAGATAATGTTTCTTGAAATGAATTTGCAATTTTAGGATTTATTTTGGGATTTGCTTTTTTCCAAAACTCATACCATGAAGGTCTTGGCAAAGCCAAAGCATCATAAATTGCATTTGTTTTTATGGCATGATTGCCTTGTACTTTTAGTGTTTTAAATGTCTGTGAAGCATTTAGTAATGCTACAAAAAGTGTCAGTAACAAAATAAGACGTAATTTCACTAACACCCCTCGTTTGATATAGTCATAGATTATAGCAAAAAAACATTTTGATAAAAATATTTAACTTTGTAAGCTCTTAAAGTCCTATATTAATCCATGTTGTATGAATTGTGTGATTTTGATAAGGTTGATATCTGTTTTTTACTATTAAATCTACATAATAGTCATCTTGTGGAATGACTAAAATTTGTATGTATTTGTTTGTGATTTTAAAGATCCCACTAGAGGGATTGTGATCTTTGTAACCTTGCATTGGTTCTATGGTACTAAAAGATAATCTACCTAGATAACTATTATAAAGACTTCCACTGTAATTGTAACGATATTGTAAAGTTAATGTATCAAGATGAAAATCAAGCACAACATCATTAAAAGTATCTTTTTGGTAAAAGTGATTATTTTCTATACTAAGATAGTTTGTTGAAAAAGTGATATTTAAATTTTCTGTAGGATTGTCAAAATCATAATGAACCCCTAAAGATCCATCAAAATAGATGTCACTATTATTTGTATAAAAATGCGTATTAGCATAATTTACATTAAAGTTCAAAAGTGTACTTTGGTAATCTTGCATATTTTGATAAATATCAAAAGAGATAGTCCCATTAATACGATTTTCATCGTAGTATGGTGCTATAAAAGAGCAGTCATTGTACTCTATACCAAAACTATCACCACTGCTGAAAGTTAGACTAAAGTCACTTCCTTCAAAGCGGATTGTTGCATATCCATTGTCTTGACAAGTGTATCGATTTGAAAAATAGTCTCTGTTTTGATGAGTTCTTTGTAAGTTTTGTAAACCATCAGAAGTAATTATACCAGCACGATTGATATCATTTTGTGAACTTAAAACTTCTTTGACAATTTTTTTGATTTCATAATCACTAACATTATTTTGATAATCTAGTGAATCAACTTGAATGACACAGCCACCTAGCATTAAAAGAGTTAATAAAAGTATACTTAATGCTCTCATGACTTGTCCTTTTTGTTTTTATTGAATCCTCTGAATAATCTATTTTATCTCAAATGGCTTCACGGTGGGTACCCCAAAAATTTGGTAAAATTTTGACCCTTACGTTGCAGATGTTGTTCTATAGAATAGATTATTCAAAGGATTCTGTTTTTATAAGTATAAAATTTTATTGTGAAATGATTGTGAGAGTTGTAATAAAACTGATAAAAGAAATTAATTTTTTTCTTTACTACCATTTTAAGAGCCTTTGGATTACCATTTGGTAACTATTTTTAAAGGAAATTTAATGGGAATATCTCGTATGGATCAGGCTGTATATAATGTTTTGAATGCTTCTCCTATTGATTTAGGATATTATCATCCTTATATTGTTGATTTTGCTGTTGTTTTACCAGTAGTAGCGATATTTTTTCACTTTGTAAGCATACTTGTTGCAGGTAAAGACAATAAAGATACAGATTTTTTTAAAGCTGCTAACATTCTCTTTTTTGGAAGTGTGATAGCTATTATCCTGGCATATATTACCGGTATAGACGGCAGTGTAGAAATGCGTGAATCACTTAGTCGCGAAGGCAGACAATTGTTTGATGCACACGCTGCTTTAGGAAGATATCTATTTCTTGGATTTTTTCTTTTATTATTGATTAAGTTAATTTCCCTTGTCGTCAAAAAAGAGGCAGTACGTTACCTTGTAGGTACACTCTTTTTTATCGCAGTGTTGGTTTTGTTATACCAAAATACACTAGGAAATTCACTTGTATTTGATTACGCCGCAGGTGTAGTGACATCACCATATTGAAAATATCAGATTTATAATCTTTTTATCAAGAAAAAACAGTAAAATAAATCTATACAAATAGACTTATAAAGTTATATTTGAAAGATGGAGTTTATATACAGCTTTTACATAAATATTTTCAAAATAAAAAAGGAAGTAGTGCTTTTATCTACATCTAAAAGTTTGTTATAATTGTTAATATTTGATGTAGCTAAAGTACCATTTCCATTAAAAAAGCACAGTTCAACGTGTGTGAGCCCTGGGCTTGGGAGAACTAAGCGTTAGCGTAGTTCAAAATGGGCTTTGCCCATTTTGACGTATTAAAGATAAAAAAGGAAAATTGTGAGAGCACTCATTAGTGTAAGTGATAAAAGTGGAGTAGTTGCATTTGCAAAAGGTTTGGAAGATTTAGGTTATGAGATTATCTCAACAGGAGGAACTTATAAACTTCTCAAAAGTGAAGGTGTTAATGCGATAGAGATTAGTGAGGTCACTAAATTTCCAGAGATGTTTGATGGTCGTGTTAAAACATTAAATCCTCTTATTCATGGTGGTATATTACATCGCAGGGATTTAAAAGATCATGTCGATATGGCACAAGAACATGGAATAGAAGGAATTGATTTAGTATGTGTAAATCTATATCCATTTAAAGAGACGATAGAAAAAACAGATGATTTTGATGAGATAATTGAAAATATTGACATTGGTGGACCAGCAATGGTTAGAAGTGCAGCCAAAAATTTTGCTGATGTGATAATTGTTACAGATACGGCTGATTTTGATGATGTTTTAAATCGTTTAAAAGATGGAGAAAATACGATTGAATTTAGACGAGATTTGATGATCAAAGCTTATGAGCATACAGCAGCATATGATGCAATGATAGCAAATTACATGAATTATAGATTCAATCAAGGTTTTGGAGATAAACAATTTATCGTAGGTAAGAAAGTTTTCGATACAAGATATGGAGAAAATCCACACCAAAAAGGTGCTTTGTATGAGTTTGATTCTTTTTTCAGTGACCATTTTAGAGCATTGAAAGGGGAGGCTAGTTTTAATAATATGACAGATATAAATGGTGCATTGAAAATTGCTGCTTCATTTGGAGAAGATCCAGCTGTATCTATCATAAAACACGCCAATCCTTGTGGCTTTGCTATCGCCGAAAACTTGTATGATAGTTATGTAGAAGCATTAAAATGTGATCCTATATCTGCTTTTGGTGGTGTAGTTGCTATAAATGGTACACTCGATGCAAAACTTGCTAAAAAAATCAATGAAATTTTTACAGAAGTAATTATCGCTGCAAATGTAACAGAAGATGCTTTAGAAGTTTTTGCAGCTAAAAAACGTATTAAAATATTTACGCAAGATCAACCATTTCTTGCATTATCTGATGATTTGTATGATTTTAAACATATTGATGGTGGATTTGTTTACCAAGAGAGTGATAAAGTTGGTGCAGATGAAGTCAAAAATGCCAGACAAGTTAGTGAACTTAGTGCAACAAAAACAGAATTAAAAGATCTTGAAATTGCATACAAAGTTGCTTCATTAACCAAATCAAACTGTGTTGTTTATGTAAAAGATGGTGCGATGGTAGCCATAGGTATGGGCATGACAAGTCGTGTAGATGCTGCTAAATGTGCCTTAGAAAAAGCAAAAGAGAGTGGCTTAGATGTCAGCGGCTCAGCAATGGCTAGTGAAGCATTTTTCCCATTTAGAGATAGTATTGATGCAGCTGCAAAAGCAGGTGTCAAAGCAGTGATAGAGCCAGGTGGAAGTATCCGTGATGATGAAGTCATCCAGGCAGCTAATGAGCATGGTATGAGTCTGTATTTTAGTGAAGTAAGACACTTTTTACACTAAAGGGCTTTGTCCTATAGTCGATATGCTAATGTAAGAACTCTAAGAAACAAAGGAAAACAAAAATAATGATAGCAAAAGTTTTAACAGGAAGATTGGGTGGTATATTTGCCCTAAAACAAAAAGCAAATAGTGCAAAAGGTATCATGAAAAAACTCTATACAACATTGTATTATATGTATCAGTATGAAAATGGTAGTAGTGTTAATGTTGTAACATCTTTTGCAGATAAACCATGTCTGCCTCATGATTTAAAAGCTATCTTTGTTTCTGGTCCTGCAAAAGTTGGTAAATGTTGTGTGATATTTCATAATGTTACTATCAATGCGATCAATCATATCGATGATAAAAAATTTGGTGCACCTGTAGTAGGAGATCACTGTTATATATCTCCTGGTGTAACTATCATGGGAAATTGTAAGATAGGAAATCATGTGCGAATAGATGCAAATGCTATGATCACAGAAGATATCCCTGATAATTCTATAGTAGAAGTTTTACAAGACGGTAGCCAAAAGATAACAACATATCCCAAAGATAAGAAAGTAGATACTAAGTACTACTCACATAACGGCAAAAAATGGATATGCAATGATGAAAATGGTACTTGGCAAGATGTAACAGATGAAAAAAAACTCAAAAAATTATTTGAGATGTATGGTAAGTAGGATGGAAGAATACCACCAAATTAAATTTATAAATTATGAATCTGTGGCAATAAGAGATAAACTAACGAACTAAAATTAATAATTTTTGATATAATAGAGCAAAAAAAGGTTTATTATGCGGTTAACAGTTGATATAAAAGATGAAAAAGTTGTTGATAAAGTTATTTGGTTTTTGAATAGTTTAAAACATCAAGGCGTAGAGATAGTTAAGCATAAAGATGATAACTACAACAAATACTTAGAAAAGTTAGAAAATTTATCAAAAGAATATAAAAATGGCAATCGAGAAGATTTTCAAGAATATATAGTATAAGATGTATAAATTAATCCTTCACAAAAAGGTTATAAAATTTATCAATAAAAAAGATGCCAAAGATACAAATAGAATCAATAATAAGTTAAAACTACTTAAAGATAATCCATATCCAACAAACGAGTTATTAGATATTAAAAAACTAAAAAATAGCAATTTTTATAGATTAAGGGTTAATGATTATAGATTTATTTATGAAATAATCGATGATGAACTTGTCATATTAATACTAGATGCCAATAATAGAGGAGATATTTATTAAATAAAATTAGGGTTTACACAATATCATGTTTTTTACATCAATCAAATAAATTTCTTAAATAGTACCATCGCTGTTAGTGTCGCACCTATGCTGAGTGTTACATTTAGTGCTATATTGCTAAATGCTTTAAGATAAGCACTCTCTTGAAGTAACATTGTAGTTTCAAAACT
>JALSQA010000033.1 GCA_026985685.1 Campylobacterales bacterium
AGTGCATATGATAAAAAAGCACTTATATTTTGGGGAAAATCAGATACAGCCACACCCCTTAGCTCTGGTAAAATGATAAATACATTTATAAAAGATAGCAAGTTATTTGCTTTGGATGGTGATCACTTTTTCTTTACAAAACATGCCAAATTTATAGCCGATACTATTACAGAGGAATTTCATGGATAATTTTCTAATTTTCACACTTATATCACACTTTATACTAACATTAACACTTGGTTTTTATCTCATACTGAATATGCAATGGTATAGTTACCGCTTAGAGCGTGTTTTGTTTCATCATAAAAAATATATCTGGCATATTTTATACTTTTTGATTCCTCTTTTGGCTTATTATGTCAGTGGTAAATATTTTTGGATCTATTTTTATTTTGGACTTTTACCAGCTCTTTTTATCTGGTATAAAAAAATCGATAAAAAATTAGTTTTTACTTCACGTGTTAAAAGGTATTTTATCTTTTTGATTTTTGCATTAGTTATCACAGATACACTTTGTTTGAGTTCTTTACATTGTCATGTATTTGGAGTTGTTTTACCTCTTTTATTTGCCCTGCTTGGTAGTCATCTTTTTGAAAAAATGCTATTTTTGGGATTTAAAAAACAAGCAAGAAAAAAATTAGATAGTATGAAAAATCTTAAAATTATAGCTATTACTGCAAGTTATGGTAAAACAAGTATGAAAAATTTTCTATATCAGATGCTAAAATCTCATTTTAAAACATACATGACTCCACGAAGTGTAAATACCCTAGGTGGTCTTATGAAAGATGTAAACGATTCTTTGCCAAAAAATACACAAATATATATAGCCGAAGCTGGTGCAAGAGAGCGTGGAGATATAGACGAAATCGCACACTTTTTGCATCATGACTTTGCTATTGTAGGAAATATCGGGCCACAGCATATCGAGTACTTTAAAACTCTTGAAAATATACGAAATACCAAAATGGAAATCCTCCACTCTGATAAACTAAAAAAAGCTTTTGTACATGAAAGTGCAAATGTCAAACCAAATGAAAAAGTAGAGATATTTGGAAAAAATATAAAAAATATAAAAGCAACACTTGATGGACTCTCTTTTAGTTTAGAGATAGATGGAAAATCAGAAAAATTCTTTGCCCCTCTTCTTGGAGAGTTTAATGCCGTAAATATTACAGCAGCTATTCTAGTTGCAAAAGAGTTAGGTTTAGATATAAAAGATATTCAAAAAGCTGTCAGTAAATTAGAATCTGTTGAACATAGACTTCAAAAAATCGAAGCAGGTGGTAAACTCATAATCGATGACAGTTTCAATGGAAACCTTGAAGGTATGCTGGCTTCTTATGATTTGGTTAAAACTTTTGAAGGAAGAAAGATACTAATCACACCTGGTGTAGTTGAGAGTGATGAAGAGACAAATATCAAATTAGCACAAAAGATAGATACTATTTTTGATTTAGTGATTATCACAGGAGAGCTTAATTCAAAAATCTTAGATACCCATATACAAAAATCAAAGAAGATTATCCTGAAAAACAAGCAAGAGCTTGAAGATATTTTAGCCAAACAAACCAAAGCAGGTGACTTGATACTTTTTTCTAATGATGCACCTGCTTTTATGTAAAACGGCTGGATTTTTCTTGTTTGACAGAACGTATCCATAGAAAGTTAATCAAAAAATAAAACAGGGATGATACAAGCAAAGAGTATGGCAAGGTACCGACATATAAAGGAACGACTATATCATCCCAATGATTTTGAAACCACTCTAAAGTGAGTTGAATATCACTCAAACTATCACGACCCAATAAAAAAAGCCCTGTTTTGTACTCCATATAGTACATAAAAGGCATGGTAACTGGGTTACTGAGCCAAACCATAGAAAAAGCAATAGGAACATTAAACTTCATAAATGGAGTTACTGCCAATACAGCAAGCATTTGAAAAGGCATGGGAATAAATCCAAAAAGAAGACCCCAAAAGACACCTCTTGATATTGATTTGCGATTTATACTAAGATATGCCCTTGGGATTTTATATTTTGTAATCAGAGCATTGATATTATCACTTTTATTACCTTTTTTAAATGTACGTCTTATCATAAATTTAAAATAACCTTCCCTATAATCTATACCCATTAAAATTTATATATGATATACTATTAGTTATTAAATACAGGATATTTTATGATCGATAAAAAGATATTAGAAAAATTAGATGATGAAACAAAAGAAGCTTTTAAAAAAGGTATAGAGAGTGTAATAGAGCGTACTTATGATCTCGAAAAAGAGTATAAACTTTTAAATGCTTCAGTCATAGGTTTACACAATATCATCGTCCAAATAGTCGAATCACAGCCAAATCCTATATGGATACTACAAGAAGAGGCAAAAAAGAGTATCTTTTTTCAAAATAGTGCATCAAGAGAGGTAAATGACCTGCTCTCAAAAGTTGATCTGGCACAAAAAGATCAAGAGATTAATTTTGACAAAAAAATATATATTATCAATATCAATAAAATCGACAATAAAATAATCATATCAGCTACCGATATCACAGCTCAAAAACAAAAAGAGAGACTTGCCTCAATGGGACAGGTAGCAGCACATTTAGCTCATGAGATCAGAAATCCAATAGGTGCTATATCCTTGATGGCATCGACATTGATAAAACGTGTAGATGATAAACAAAAGCCCCTCGTCAATGAGATACAAAGTGCCATAACTCGTGTAGAGCGTATCATCAAATCCACCCTGCTTTTCACAAAAGGTGTCAAAATAACAACCAAAGCTTTTGAATTAAATCTATTAAAAGATGAACTTGAAAAAGGATTTGAAAATTATGCTTATACAAAAGATATACAACTTTTGATTGATTTTCCTCCAAAAGAGATGCTAGAAGCCGATTTTGATCTACTAACTATAGTAATGCAAAATTTTCTCTACAATGCCATTGATGCAATAGAAGAAGATGATAAAGAAGATGGAAAGATAATCTTTTCTTATCACAAAGAAAATCCTTTTTGTATCATCACAGTCAAAGATTCAGGTATTCCTATTAAAAATACAAATATTCTCTATGAACCTTTTAAAACTACAAAAACCAAAGGACATGGATTAGGACTGGCACTAAGTCTTGAAATCATCAAGGCACATAATGGTAAAATAGAATTACTAAAAGATGAAAAAGGTTTTAAAATTTATATCCAAGAAAGTATACATGAATAAAGCAATAATATTTTTAAATATGGGTGCACCAAGAAATCTCGATGAGGTAGAAGTCTTTTTGCACAATATGTTCAATGATAAAAATATCATAACAGTAAAAAGTAATCTTTTAAGAAGTTACATAGCACACTCTATCGTCAAAGATAGAAAAGAAGAAGCCAAATCAAACTATAAAAAGATAGGCGGATTTTCTCCTCTTGTCACCAATACTGATATATTTATTGAAAATGCAAAAAAAGCATTTCCAAATTACCATATCATCTCTATCATGAGATACACTCATCCTTTTGCTTTTGAAGAGCTTAAATGGTTACAGCTAAAAGGTGTTGAAGATATCACCGTAATACCTTTATATGCACAATACTCCACAACTACTACAAAATCTTCACTAGAAGATCTATACGATGCACTAGCTAAGGCAAATTATGCACCAAATATGCATATCATCACTCGTTTTTATAAAAACAAATCTTACAACCAAGCTATCATCCAACAGATAGAAGAGACACTAAAAGATGACAAAGCAAGTGATTTTGATCTAATCTTTTCAGCACACTCTCTACCTCAAAAGATTATAGATGCAGGTGATCCTTACCAAAAAGAAGTGATAGAAAATGTAAATATCTTACATGATATGCTGGATGAAGAGGGCTTAAACTTCAAAAACATCCATTTAGCCTATCAATCAAAAGTAGGACCACTAAAATGGCTTTCACCATCACTAGAAGATAAATTAGCAGAACTTAGAAATAAAAAAGTCATCATCTATCCAATATCATTTATACTTGATAATTCAGAAACAGACTTTGAACTCTCTATAGAGTATAAAGAGATAGCAAAAGAGCTAGGTTTCAAAGATTACAGAGTAGCCAAATGCTTAAACAATAACCAAAAATTTATCGAAGCGGTAAAATCACTTGTAAAGTGTTGAGAACCTTCTAACTATATTAATTGATGCTCTCTAAATTTTATTTAAAAATTTATATGCCGATATACTTCCTAACAGGGAGTTATCATGAGAGCAAAAAAATTAGATATGATTATTCAAAAAAGTTTGGTTTATATAAGTATTCAACTTATAACATTATGGAATATTTTTACCCTTCTTGGCAGTGATCAAGAGAGTGTGAAGATGGATTTTATTGGTATTATTATCCTTACTGCTATATTTTTCTTTTATGGATATAAAACTATCCAGTTACTAAAAACACAGCCGGACAAAGAGCGTGCAAGGGAGTATTAGGATTTTAATCTAAACTCATTACACACCTCAGCAACTTTCAAAATTTCTTTATCTTCCATTACTGGACTTATAGGCAGGCTGACTATTTGATCGTGTATCATTTGTGTTATGGGGTAGCTTTCATCAAAAACACCTTCATAAGCTTTTTGTTTATGCGGTGGTATGGGGTAGTGTATCATAGTGGCTATGCCCTGCTCTTTTAAAAACTTTATAAATTTTTCTCTTTGTTTTACTCTGATAACAAAAAGATGCCAGACATGAGATAGGCTATTTGCTGGTAATTTTGGGAGTTTAAGTAGTGGATTTTTGATATTTTCACAGTAATATTCTGCAATTTGTTTTCTTTTTTGATTCTCATGATCGAGATGTGGTAATTTCACACGCAAAAATGCAGCTTGTAAGGTATCTAACCTACTATTCAATCCTAGATATTGGTTGTGATATTTTTTCTCACTTCCATAGTTTTTTATTACACTGATAGTATGTGCTAGTTCTTTATCGTTTGTTGTTACACATCCACCATCTCCCAATGCACCAAGGTTTTTTCCTGGATAGAAACTAAATCCACTAGCATCACCCAAAGAACCAACTCTTTTATCTTTAAAATATGCACCATGAGCTTGAGCTGAATCTTCGACTACTTTTAAGTTATATCTTTTTGCTATTGTATTAATGATATCCATATGAGCACTTTGTCCATAAAGATGAACTGCCATGATGGCTTTTGTTTTTGCAGTGATTTTCTCTTTTATCTTATTTGGATCAATATTATAAGTATTTATATCTGGTTGTGTTAAAACAGGTTT
>JALSQA010000034.1 GCA_026985685.1 Campylobacterales bacterium
TTGGAGTTTCCCATTGTGGTCGGACATAAAAATTTCCAACTTGTATAGGTTTTATGGAATCTTTGTATTTACTAATCCAATCTTCATTTTTTTCTTTAGAAAGTATCGTTTTTACTGGGATGTCTAATTTTTTTCCAAGCTGCTCTGTTGCCCAGGCAATATCATCAAGTGGTTCACTGCTTCTAGCTATGAGTGAACCATCTTTTTCTTCAATCGCATCTTGCATAGTCTGCAAAAGGAAATCATTAAAAACTGCAATATTAGATTTTGGGGTAACAATAAGTTGATAATAGTATTCGTTCATTTCTCTCTTTGTTTTATAGTACTGCCTCTAGCTTTTCTTTTAGAACTTGAGGTGTAAAAGGTTTTACTATATAATTGTTTACACCTGCTTTAAGTGCAGTAATTACTTCACCTTTTCCACCTTCAGTTGTAACCATGATGATAGGCATGTCTGTATATTTTTCTTCAGCTCTTACTTTTTGAACCAACTCAAGTCCATTCATCTCTGGCATATTCCAGTCGGTAACAAGAACATCAATATCACTATTTTTACTCATAACATCCCAGGCTTTTGCACCATCTTCTGCTTCAAGAATTTCTTTATGTCCTAGTCTACCGAGTGTATTTTTAATAATTCTTCTCATTGTTGAACTGTCATCTACCACTAAAAACTTCATTTTTTTCCTTCTTTCTATTATTGTTTATTGTGCAATTTTGAACGCCTCCTCTAAATCAAGAGTGCCTTCATAAAATGCTTTTCCTACGATTACACCTGCAACTTTTTGCGTTTGCCTGAGTGCTTTGATATCATCGATATCTCTTACACCACCACTTGCTATGGTATCTAAACCACTGCTTTTTGCTATCTCTAAAGTAAAGTCTACATTGACACCGCTGAGTGTGCCATCTTTGCCTACATCTGTACAAATTATCGCATCAACACCAGCTTGAGCAAACTCTTTTGCTAAATCAGTTGCCAACATGGTTGATTTTTCCGCCCATCCTTCAACTGCTACATAGCCGTCGATTGCATCAATTCCCACAGCTATACGGTATTTTTGTGCGACGCTTTTGACAAAATCGGCATTTTTTAAAGCTACTGAACCTAAAATAATTCTATCTATTCCAAGATCCAAATAACGCTTGATTGTCTCTTCATCTCGAATACCACCACCAAGCTCTATCTCTATATCGCACATTTCGCGAATTTTTTTAATTTGTTCGAGATTTTTTGGTTCACCTGCGAAAGCTCCGTTTAGATCGACCAAATGTAGCCACTTTGAACCCATCTCTTCAAAACGTTTTGCCAATTGCCATGGCTCATCACTGTAAATTTTTGCACTATCCATCAAGCCTTTTGTCAGGCGAACTGCTTTTCCATCTTTGAGGTCGATTGCTGGTAAAATATCCATTGTTACATTTCCATAAAATTTTTTAGTATTTGAAGTCCTACTTTGTGAGACTTCTCAGGGTGGGGTTGGATGCCATAAATGTTTCCATTATATATAGCACTTGCAAAAGGGTATCCATATTCTGTCTCTCCCATAACATATTTTTCATCACAGACAACATGATAACTGTGAACAAAATAGAGATAAAATGATTCTGCTAAATCTTTAAATAATGGAGTTTTTTGTTTTACAAAAAGTTCATTCCATCCCATATGTGGAACTTTAAGAGGTGTTGCAAATTTTGAAGTATCAAATTTGATCACTTTACCTGGTATCAAACCTAGCCCTTTGTGAGTACCAAATTCTTGTGAACTTTCAAGTAAAAGCTGCATTCCTAAACATATACCAAAGAGTGGTTTTTGTGATTTTGCAAAATCTTTGATAGCTTCATCCATTCCATTTGACTGTAAGTGATCCATAGCATCACCAAATGCTCCCACACCTGGTAAAATGATTTTTTCAAATCCTGATATTTTATCTGGATCACTTACGATTTGTGTCTTTGCTCCTAGCTTTTCAAAAGCATTTTGTACGCTTCTGAGGTTTCCCATATTATAATCAATGATTGCTATCATATTTTGCTAACTCCATGTCGATTCCTTGTGTAAATATATCTGTATAGGATTTTGTAGTGTTTAATTTTTCTTTCATTGTTTGTAAGTTAGAGAGATAATCTTCTATTAAAATATTTCCTTTTAGAAGTTCATATTTTAAATAGAGCCAATAGGTATTTAAAACATCACTTTCGCAATACTCTTTGATCTCTTTTAGTTGATTTTCATAGTATAGCATATGAACTTGATCACCGCTTACATCAAATTTACCTGGTATTCCCATCATTGAACACAGCAGATCAAGTTTGAGTCCTCTTACCGCACCAAACTCGCTGATGTGATCCATCAAATCAACATGAAAACGATCACTAAAACGATAACGGTAATTGTCCCATTTGCTTTTGTTGAGTGCTTTGTTCTCTTTCTCATAAAAGGCTGTGCATGAGAGATTGTATTTCATAGCTCGTATCATAAGCATTGGGATATCAAAGTTTCTACCATTGAAGCTTACAAGTTTTGGATTGTGTTTATCGATGAAGTGTAGAAAATTTTTAATCATCTCATGTTCGTTTTCTCCATCAATGGAGCTTACTTTTTCAAACTTTCCAAAATCATTACATATGACCGCAGATATGGCTACAACTTGATGAAAAGGAACAGGCAAAAAAGAGCTACCTGTTTTTTCTTCATGAAGAGAAAATGCTTCATTTGTAACTTGGATATCAGTTCCATCGATATGAAATTGGCTTTTAACTAGATTGATATCAGGTATTGTTTCGCAGTCGAAAATACAGATCATAAGAGCCCTTATTTTTTTGGCTATTATATCAAAAGAGGGTAAAAGTTAAATGTGAGTTAAGGGATTTATACTTGGAAATGGTGACTTACATTAGGTTAAGAGATATGTTTGTATTATTTACTTGGAAGTGGAAGGCTTTGCCTCCGCTTCCAGTATTAGTAAATTCCTTGGAATTACTATTTGTAGTGATCGCCTTTTTTGACTTTTCTACTAAATTCTGTAGAACCACCAGCTGCTAGAAGTTTAGCTTGTCCAATCCAGTCTTCTCTAAGAACACGACCTTTGAAAACTAAATAATTATCAATCCATTTTGCATTTTCATTTGTCCAGGCAGCTATTTGACCAAAGTGGAAAATTCCTAATTCATTAAGAGCTTCTTCTATTTTCAATCCTATACCGCTGATCTCTTTTAAATCATCTGCTTGACCATTTACAGGAGAAGATAGTATTTCTGGTCTGCTCCCTTCAATGCCATCAAACGCTTTAAGTACTGCTTGTGTTTGTGTAGGCTTAGGTTCTTTCTCGCCTACATGAAGTTCTTTTTTGATGGTTTCTGAGAGTGACTGTTTAGGTTCTTTTGTACTTTTTAACTCTTCATGTTCTACTGAAGCGATTAAGTTTTTTGTATTTTTATCTGGTTTAGATTCTTTTTGTGCCAATGCTCTTTGTTCATAATCATGTAATTCTTTTTTTTGTGCACTCATATTAGGTTCTATGATATCTTGCTCTTTATCGCATTTACTTATCTTCCCTAATAAATAGCCTATAAATGCACCTAAGACTGCTGCTATAATCAAACATAAAATCATTTGCATTGCTAGTTGTAATATATTGTCCATCTTTGTCTCCTTCTATTTTATAACTTTAAATTCAACTCTACGGTTGATTTGTTTATGAGCCGCTGTATCATTTTTGACTAAAGGTTTAGTCTCTCCATAGCCAACTGCTTTTAATCTTTTACCTGATATTCCATGTGCTATTAAATACTTTTTGATAGCATTTGCTCTTCTTTGGCTTAGATTGTGATTGTTCTCTAGCGTACCATCAGAATCTGTATGTCCACCGATTTCAACATGAATATTTGGATATTTTTTGAGTATATCTTTGACTTTGTTGATGATTTTTTTACTTTTACTTGTAAGTTCATCTTTTGCATAGATAAATTCTACACGTTTATGTTTTAAAAGTGCATTCAACTCGTTTTGTGCTTCTTTTGTTGATTTATCAGATGCTTTATGTTTTACTGGTGTAGTTGCTTTTGCTTTTTTTGCTTGCTCTTCTTGTTTAGGCAGAGGTTCTTTAGCTTTTTGTGCAACGTTAGCATCTTCTGTAGCTTTTGTATCTGGAACAGTTTGTTCTGGAATCTCTTCTTCTACTTCTGTATTATTTTCTATACTGATAGTATCACTGATTTGTGATGCTGTATGTGTTATGTTCTCTTTTAGTTGAAGATTTTCTGATATACCATCTATTGTTAAAGTATGATCGTTATATTCAACATAGCCTTCTTTGAATTTGAAAAGATCATCAGCTATTTTGGAAATTGAATTAAGTAATTTAGGATTGTTAGCATCTTTATCGATGATAATTGTTCCTTTTTTAACATTTCCTGTGACAGTTTTTAAAGATGCTATTGCTTTATCAACTGCTTCCTGAGAAGGGAAAACGCCTGAAATTTTCATAATATCACCATCTTTGATGATTTTAAGATTGATATCTTTTGTAGCTACGATATCTGAACTATCTGATGTTTGCTGGGATGATACGGGTTGTGGTGTTACGACAACAGGTGTATTAGTATTTGTTTGCATATTCATATTTTGTAGTTTGTTCCATACACAAAATATAATAAAAAATAGTAATAACCATATCCATAACCACATCCATTGACGACGTGTCATGTTTGCTCCTTTTGGTAAATTAGCCTTTATTATAACATTTTTTTTTAAATAGTAGAAATAATTTTTGTATTTATTAAAAAAATATTGACTTTATTATTACCTCAGTTAGATGGGACTAAAGTCACTATTTCCAAATATTTAACTAAGTACTATGATAATAAGAACAAATTATGTTATAGCTGGGATTTTGAGTTGATATAAAAGGTAAAATATTTTGAGTGAAAATCACTATCACCTATCTTTTTATATTGGATGATAGCACCTCTTAAGTTTTTTGCTTCCTGATATAAAATTCCTAGTGCATATCGACTTTCAAAATTGGATGGATCGGTTAATTTAGCAAGTTCTAAAAGTGCGATAGCATTGGCATGATGATCACTTGCGATAGCTCCAACAGCTGCTAAAAATAGTGTATGAGAATCATTTTGCTTTTTTTCGTCTATAAGTTTATTGTAATGATCATAGGCATATTGAAATTTTTGGGCATAAATAGCACTCAATGACAGGGATTGATTATATGCGATTGATTGATTATATTGATTTT
>JALSQA010000035.1 GCA_026985685.1 Campylobacterales bacterium
CTACGACCTATTAAATCGACATGAAGTTTTTGTGCCAGTTTTTTAGCTTCTTCTTCCCATTGTTGGTCTATTTTTTTGTGGTATATTAATGTAATGAGTACTTCATTTAGTGTACTAGATAGAAATTCAACTCCAAAAAGTCGCTCCTTTAATATAGCATGATCTTTTATCTCATCTAGTAAAGCTTGCATTTTTTTTTCAATAGCTTTACTTATGATGGAGCAATTATCTATTTGAACTAATCCTTTGTGTGAAAGTGTGTGCATAGCATAGGAGAGTTTTTGTTTTTCATAATCATGATATATACGAAATTCACTACGATATCTAAAGTGGCTTGGAGGGGATGAAAATATGTCAAGATTTTCAAGATTAAACTCTTTTTTAATATCATTTACTTTATATGAAAGTTGGCTTTCATAATCCATTTCATATAAGGTACAGCTACCGCATTTTCCAAAATATTCACATTTCATTTAAAACTCGCTATCAAATTTCCGATCAATAGATTCCATCCATCAACTAATACAAAAATAAGTAATTTAAAAGGCATGGAGATCATCACTGGCGGTAACATCATCATACCCATACTCATCAAAACAGAACTAACAACCATATCGATAACCAAAAAAGGTAAATAGAGCAAAAAACCAATCTCAAATGCACTTTTTAATTCACTGATCATAAAAGCAGGAATCGCGATAGTCAATGGAACAGCGGCATAGTTTTTGGGATTTTTTAGTTTTCGTATACGAAAAAATAGAGCCAAATCTTTTTCTCTTGTATTTTTAATCATAAACGCTTTAAAAGGTTTAGTACCTCTTTTAAATGCTTCTTCATATGAAATCTTTTTTTCCATGTATGGTTTTATTCCATTATCATAAGCTTTTTGTCCTACTGGCTCCATGATAAAAAATGTTAAGATCAAAGCAAGTGAAACCATAAGTTGGCTAGGTGGCATTTGCTGTGTACCAAGGGCTTGTCTTAGAAATGAAAAAACGACAATCAAACGTATAAAGCTTGTCATCACAAGTAAAAGTGAAGGAGCTAGTACAAGTAAAGTTAAAACAACAAGTACATTTAGTGAACTGACTAAATCTTTAGGAGTTGATGGAGCTGAGAGGGAGAGATTGACAGTGGGGATAGCAGTTGCATCAGCACCATATAGTACAGAAGCAAACAGCAAAAATAAAAGTGCTATAGCTCTGATCTTTATCCTCCGCTTTGTGTATCAAGAATACTTTTTTTAGCACTCTCTTTATCATCCTCATCTTTTGAAAAAAAGTATAACTCAACTCGTCTGTTTTTTTCCTTACCCTCTGGAGTTAGATTTGATGCAATTGGATCAAATTCAGCTTTACCACAAGCTGTGAGAAGTTTTGGTTCAACACTATTTTTAATCAAAATTTTTGTGACAGATATTGCTCTGGCTGCAGAGAGTGACCAGTTATCTGGATATGGACTAAATACTGGTTTGCTATCATCTGTATGTCCAGTGACATAAATACGCATATTTTTGGGTAATTTTGCGATGATAAGTGCAATTCTTCGTAAAAAAAGCAGGGCATCATCTCCTTGTATTTTAGCACTTCCTTTGGCAAAAAGTAATTTTGCTGGTAATCGAATCATAAAACCATCTTCTGCCTCTTCTAAAGTTGCTTTTGCACCTTCTCCTGCTTTAGACATTTCATTCATTTCTATGATTGTTCGCTGGAGTGTTTTCATCTTTTGGGCACTCTCATCATTTTCGTCTATTGGGGTTGTTTCTTGTTGTCTTTGGGGTGATACTTTTACTTTTGTACCGCCTTCTAGTACACTAAGTGCTCCTGTGAGTGAGGCCGCGGCTTCTGAAACTTTTTTGGCATCCATCGTAGACATGGATAGTAGTAAAACAAAAAAACACAATAGTAGTGACATAAGATCACCAAATGCAGCTAGCCATCCTGGCAGACATTTAGGACAATCTTGTTGAGGACATTTTTTTCCCATTTTATATCCTAATCAAATTGGCTTTGGCGTTCTTTTGGTGGTAAGAATGCTAATAGTTTTGCTTCAAGTGTTCTAGGATTATCTCCTGCTTGTATAGACATGATTCCTTCGATGATTAATGTTTTTATAACCATTTCATCTGTATTTCTAAGTCCTAAAATATTTTCTACAGGACCACCGATGATATTTCCAAGCATAGCACCATACATAGTAGTAAGGAGTGCAACAGCCATAGAAGGTCCAATCGCAGCTGGATCAGCCATATTTAAAAGCATAGCAACCAAACCGATAAGTGTACCAATCATACCCATTGCTCCGGCAAATCCTGATATTTGACCAAAAAATGAGGCATTGACTTTGTGTCGTGTATCTGTTTGTTCCATATCTATTTCTAAAAGATCACGTATGATATCTGGTTCATTACCGTCAATTGCCATACCTAAACCTTTTTTTAGAAATTCATTCTCTTCATTTGCAACATCACCCTCAAGTGCTAAAACACCTTCTTTTCTAGCTTTTGTTGAGTATTCGACAAGTTTTGCTATCAATTCTTTTGGGTCAGTTGTAGTTGGTTTGATAGCAACCATGAACATTTTCCCAAAACTTTTGACATGATCCATTTTGAAACCAATCATCAACGTACCGATTGTTCCACCAAAAACGATCAAAATAGAAGGTACATCGATATATGGACCAATTCCCACACCCATTGCCATTGCACCAAAAAGTAGAGCAAGGGTTAAAACAAGACCTATGACACTAGCTAAATCCATGACAAAGACATCCTTGATTTGATATTTAAAAATATTTCATTAAAATATTGATTTATACAAATATCGGCAGATATGTAAATTTATTTAATATTTAAACGATATACTTAAAGACTGTTATTAATATGTAGTTCTTATAGTATTATCATACTATAATATTTTTATAAAAATATAAAATATTAAATTTTTAAAAGGAAAGTTTAAAATGGCAAATAATTCTGTAATTATTCTCGCAGCAGGAAAAGGCACAAGGATGAAATCTTCTCGTCCAAAAGTTTTACATGAAATATCTGGTTTTCCTATGTTGTATTATACTATCAAAGATGCACAAAAGTTAAGCGATGATATTACAGTTGTACTTTTTCATCAGTCCAAACTTGTTCAAGAGACTATGGAAAAGTATTTTGAAGGGATCAATTATGTAATCCAGGATCATCAAAATTATCCAGGAACGGGTGGTGCAGTGATGAATATCGATGTCAAACATGA
Source organism: Campylobacterales bacterium (assembly GCA_026985685.1). Classification (GTDB taxonomy): domain Bacteria; phylum Campylobacterota; class Campylobacteria; order Campylobacterales; family QNZT01; genus QNZT01. The sequence goes on from JALSQA010000035.1 coordinate 3,246, forward strand.
GAAGGTTTTAGTTTTAAATGGTGATATGCCATTGATTGAAGCTGATGAATTAGAAAAGTTTTCTCAAATTGATGCTGATATTGTTATGAGTGTTATTAAAATGGATGATTCTAGTGGATATGGCAGGGTTGTTATAGATGGTGATGAAGTTGTTAAGATTGTAGAAGAGAAAGATGCTACAGATGATGAAAAAGCTATCAAAACAGTAAATGCTGGTATCTACCTTTTTAAAAGAGATATTCTTGAAAGATATCTACCAAAACTTAGTAATGATAATGCACAAGAAGAATACTATCTAACTGATGTTGTAGAATTGGCAAAAAATGATGGATATAAAGTAGCTCCACTGTATGTTAAAGAAGAAAATTTTAAAGGTGTCAATTCAAAATATGATCTAAGTTGTGCAGAAGAGATAATGCAAAGAAGAATAAAGAAAAACTTCATGCTCTCTGGTGTAACAATGCATTTACCTGATACTATTTATATTCATTCTGATGTAGAAATAGAAGGTGAATCAGTGATTGAACACGGAGTTACTCTTCTTCATGGAAGCAAAATTATCAATAGTCATATAAAAGCAAACTCTGTTATAGAAGATAGTAAAATAGTTGATTCAAGTGTTGGTCCAATAGCTAGAATTCGCCCCAAAAGTGAACTTTATGATACTCATATTGGAAACTTTGTTGAAGTAAAAAAATCTATTTTAAAGGGTGTTAAAGCAGGTCATTTAAGTTATTTAGGTGATTGTGAGATAGATGAAGGAAGTAACATAGGTGCGGGTACGATTACCTGTAACTATGATGGAAAAAATAAATACAAAACCATTATCGGTAAAAATGTTTTTGTTGGAAGTGATACACAACTTGTAGCACCAGTAGTTATCGAAGATGATGTATTAATTGCAGCAGGTACAACAGTCAATAAAGATGTCAAAAAAGGCTCACTTGCAATTAGTAGAACAAATCTTAAAACAGTAGAAGGCTTTTTTGATAAGTTTTTTAAAGAGTAGTTATAAAAAGGGGAAATAACATCATGTTATTAGAGGGGAAAAAGATCGTAGTTGGCGTTACGGGGAGTATTGCTATCTACAAAAGTTTAGAGTTGATTCGTCTTTTTATCAAAGAGGGAGCAGAGGTGCGTGTTGTGATGAGTCAGTCAGCCAAACGTTTTATAAATCCTTTGACATTTGAAGCAATTAGCACACATGAAGTTTTGTGTGAAAAAACAGAATCCTGGGCAAATGATAATAATCATATTGATATAGGTAAATGGGCTGATCTTTATGTGATTGCTCCAGCAACAGCCAACACAATCAACAAACTATCAAATGGTATCGCTGATAATCTTATCACACAAATTGCATTAGCTTTTAAGGGTGAGATTTTATTGGCTCCTGCTGCAAATACTAATATGTATTTAAATAATACCACAAAAGCTTCATTGAAGATGTTGAAGATTTTAAATTTTCAGGAGATAGTGCCGCAAAAAAAACAACTTGCTTGTGGAGATGAAGGTATAGGTGCATTGGCAGAACCTAAAGAGATCTTTCACAAAAGTGCCAAGATGCTTTTAAAAGATCCATACTGGATCAATCGTCGTGTTGTTGTAACAGGTGGTGGAACAGTTGAAAAGATTGATGATGTGCGTTATATCTCAAACTTTTCTAGTGGTAAAATGGCAGCATCTTTGAGTAAAGCTCTATATTACAAAGGTGCAGATGTTTGTTTATTGGCAACACAAAAAATTTCAGATATTCCTGGTGAAGTTTATTTAATCGATGTTGAAAATTCTAAAGAGTTAAAAGAGTATCTTGTCGATGCTATTCGTGTGGCAAAAAAAGGTGTATTGACTAAAGCTACATTGATGGATGACTCTGTACCTGAATTGATACAAAAAAAGCCTTATCTATTTATGGCAGCTGCTGTGAGTGATTTTGTACCAAAATATCCACAAGAA
>JALSQA010000036.1 GCA_026985685.1 Campylobacterales bacterium
GGTTATATTGGTAATTACATGATGCACATCAAACTTTCACAACAACAGATCAAAAAAGTGATATCACTACTTTTATATATATTGGCTTTTAAAATGAGTTGGCAAATGTACGTGAGTTAATTACTTTACCAACTAATACTTTCAAAGAGATAAATTTTCTTCAAATTCCTTCAAAGAACTTTCCAATAATATTTTGCACTTTTGTGTGAAGATTTCTGATATGATTTTCTCTAATTGAGCTTTTGCTGTTGCTTTTGATGCTATGGATCGGCTTAGTTCGTCACTACTTGCGAGGTGGTTAGAAAATCGTCCATAAGTGAGTTTGTAGTAACTTTGTGTGGCATCATATTGTGCTTTTTTTGCTTCTTTTTGTAATATTAGTGTTTGTAGTGTATTTATCTGATTTTCTAGTGTTGTCTGGATATTTTTTTGATAATCTTTTAGTAGTAAAATACGTGCCATTTTTTTGGCTTTGGCTGCGTCTGTGCGGTGTTTGGTAGTAAATCCGTCAAAAAGTTTCCATTCCATGCTTGCACCGATGTAACTTTTGTTTGGATTGGTAAATCCATCGCCATTTAGTTTGAGTGTATCTCCCTGAAGTTTGAGTGCTCCAATAAGTGCAATGTTTGGCATGTAAGTGCTTTTTGCAAGTTTGATATCTGACTCGTCCATGTTGAGCATTTTTTGGAGTGCTAGTATATCTGCACGCTTGTTGAGTGCTTCTTGGATGAGTATCTCTTTTGTAGGCAATTTAATTTTTGGTAAAATTGTTTTGTTATTTATCGTGGTAGTGGTTATATATGAGAGTAATTTTTTTATATTTTCTCTTTGATTTTCAAGACCTTTTTGGTTGGCTGTGATTTCATATTTTTTGGCTTTGATATTTGCCAGATCAGCAGGTGAAAGAAGTCCTGCTTTATAAAAACCAGAAGCTTTTTTCCAGGCATCATCAATAGCTTTATAGGCATCCTTGTTTGCTGTGATGGCATGATTTAGTGCATATAGTGAACCATACAGTGACGCAATGTTCATGTAGAGTTTGCGTTTGGCATCTTTTTTTTCTAGTTTAGTTTTTTCAAAATCTAACTTGGCTTTTTCGATGAGATTTGAGATAGCAAAGCCTGTAAATAGTGGATAAGATAAACCAACTTCTCCTGTATAATTTGGTCGTTTACCTACTTCTATCTTTGGTGGCATGCCTGCAAATGGAAGATTAAAGTTCATTGATGGTGTATCTTTTAGATAAATTGCTGAAAGTTTTGCATCAAGGGTTGGGTAATTTTTGCTTTGTTCAAGTTTATAAAGGGCTTTTTTTGCCTTTACTTCTTGTGATTTTGCCTGTAGTTGTAAATTGTTTTGTGAAAGTTTAAGTAGTGTTGTGAAATCTTGTGCATTTATAATCGCAGGGATTAGTAGTAAAAGCCAGTGTTTCATTATTTTTTCTCCTGTATAGGTAAAGATTTTTGTTTAGGTTTAAATAAAAAGAGTGATACAACAAACACAGATCCTAAGATACCCCAGTATCCAGCATTCATGAAGGTATTGTAAAATCCGTAATTATAACTTATGAAAGTTTCGTAGTTAGCAAAAATTGCACGTGTTTGATCCCAGCTCATTGAAGTGATGTTCATAAATTTATGTAAAAAATCATTTATATATTCATAGTTTTGGATTTCACTCATGTTTTGAAAGTGCATTGCTTTGAAATACTCCATGTTGTTGGTTGCTAGTGCTGTACCAAAACTACCACCTACAAATCGAAAGTAATCCATCAAAACTATCGCTAATTCTCCTTTATTTTCAGGTGCACTTTGTAAAAGTAGTACCGTAACAGGTGCAAAAAACATTCCCATTCCTATACCAAAAGGGATAGTAAGTAGCATAGCCTGAGTAAGTGGTGTATAATAATTTAGTGTAGGAAGCAGGGTAATGGATCCTGTGATATATACAAAAGCAGCAATTGCGACAGTTCTTTTAGCACCGATTTTATCGCTTAAAATTCCTGCAACAGGAGAGAATATCCCGATAAATAGTGCAAATGCAAAGACCGCAATTCCTGCATCCATTGTTGGCAGCATCTTGATGTGTTCATAATAAACAGGAAGTAAGTAAAAGTATTGATACATAGAAAATCCCAATACAAAAAAGTATATGAGGATACCATTTGTAAAGTTACTGTTTTTAAAAAGAGAAAAATCTATGAGTGTATATTTGCTATTGATTTCACTAAGAGCATATAGTAAAAATCCTATTATAGATATGAAAAAAAGTGTGCCGATTAACTCATCATGAAACCATCCCAGCTGTTGCCCTTTTGATAACATGATCAGTAGAGAGATAGTTGCGATAGATAGAAGAAAAAAGCTTATGAAATTAAAATTTAATTTTTCAAACATTCGCTCTTTTGGTAAATAAAGCATAGCTGCTATTGAGAGTAAAATACCGATAGGAACATTGATAAAAAAGACCATTCTCCAGTTGTAATACTCTGTCAAATAACCTCCCACTGTAGGACCTAGAGCTGGAGCGAAACTGACACCTAGTGCAAAGATACCCATTGCCAAACCTTGTTTGTTTGGAGGAAAAAATGAAAACACCATGATATGACTTGTCACCATGATCAATGCTTCCCCAAATCCCTGGATAATACGAGCAACGATGATAGTCGATAGATCATTGGAAATACCACAAAAAAATGAAGCTGTTGAAAAAAGTATCACCCCTAAAATAAAAACTGCTTTAGCTCCAAATCGTTTGATCAAATACTCTGTCACCAAAAGTGCAATTGCAGCGGATACCATGTATGAAGTGATAATCCACTGAACTCCATATAGATCAGAAGAGAGTGGACCTGTGAGTTTTGGAACAATCACATCAACAACTGTTGTATCTAGTATAGCCATAAATGCACCAAGCATGACGATAAAAGTGAAAAGTGCACGCTCTTTAGATGTGATATCCCATGGTTTTTTTTCGGTGGTTATTTGGCTATCTGGCACAGGTGTTCCTAATTTTCTTTACGCTCAATAGCCACAGTCGCACCCATTCCGATATAGACATGTTTTAATACATCAGAAGGTTCATCAAATTTTATACGGACGATAAAGCGTTGGTCTAATTTTGTAAATTCTCCACTAGCTATATCTCTAGGTACAAGTGAAAAAGTAGATGCTGAAGTAGGAGATATACTCTCTACCTCACCTTTAAGTTCTTTCCCGCCCATTGCCTGGGTGGTTATGGTGACAGGGTTTTTTGGGTGAATGCCTTCTAGCTTTTTTTCAGATAGAAGTACTTCTACGTGTTTATTGTGTGTATCAACGATACTATAGATAGGTGTGCCTTTTGCAACGACTCTTCCTTGATTGACAAATCGTTTGGCTACGATGCCATTTATCGGACTTCTGAGGCTACAGTAAAGAGTTTTATTTTTGAGACTTTCAAGTTTTTTTTGATTTGATGCTATTTGTTCATCTAAGGCATTTATAGAGAGTTCAATCTCTTTGATCTGTGCTTTTTCAAGTTCACTGATATGATAAACAGAGGTGACATTTTTTGTTGATTTTTGTGCGGATGACAACTCTTTTTTTGCAGCATCTATTTGATCTTTCAGGACTTTGTATTTTGTATCTATCTTTTCAAAATCAGCTTTTGAGATTAGTTTTTGTTTTAGTAGGGAAGTGAAGCGTATATGGTCTTTTGCAACTTTTTTTAGCTTGGTTTTTGCTGCATTTAGTTTTAGACGCAAGGAGTGTAGCTTTTCATCGCTGACACCTATATTGTTTTTAGAAATATCACTTTTTATACCAAGTTCTTTAAATACTCTTATCTTTTTTTGTATAAGTGCTTCTTTTTTTGCTTCAATCGCTTTGATGGCATGACTTAGTGCTTCTTCCTGAAGTATAAAATCACTAGGATCGATTGTTGCTAGTATTGTATCTTTAACTACTTTTTGACCTTCTACATAATGGATATGGTCAATCTTACCGCCTACTTTAAAACCAAGTGTATAGATGGCATCACTTTTTACAAATGCAGCATCACTGACAGCATTTTGATGGCGGTAGCTGAGGTAGTCATATAGCATGTAAACAAATCCTGCTACCAATAGCAGTAAAAAGACAGAACCGAATTTTTTCATAAGAGACTCCGAAAATAAATTAGTGAATTATATTCACTTTTTTATAAATTGATTCTGAATTAAGTAAGAGTGTTCTAAAATACAGTTATGAAAAAGTTGATAAAACAAAAGGTGAAAGATCTTAAACGTGAATTAGTGTTAGAACAGGCAAGTCTCTATTTTGAAGAGGTTGGTTTTGAAGCTGTGACTATGGCAGAGTTGGCGAAACGATGTGGTATTTCAGTAGGTGCACTTTATAAGTTGTTTGATTCTAAAGATTCTCTTTTTTATGCTTATGTGGAACATCAGATTTCTATCTTGTATGCGAGTATTCTCGAAGATAGTGCTGGAGTGGATGATTTTAGAGAGAAACTTCAGATTGTTATAGAAAAAAAGTTTGAGATTTTTTGTAGCAAATCAAAAATTATTTTCGATCCTATCGCTGGTGATCCTCTGTTTTTCACCAAACTTAGTAAAAAACGTGAAAATCCAGCAAAATTGATCTATGACTATACTGCTACTCTATTTGCAGGACTTAGATCAACACAAGCTCTTAGAGTAGAGAATGATATGCAGCTTTCTTATCTGTTTCATAACTTTTTATTGGGATTTATCGATCATTGGTTGCAGTATGGTGGCGACCTTCGTGAAGAGAGTAAGAGTGCTTTGTCTCTTTTCCTCTTAGGCTGTATAAAGGAATGACTATGAATATGATCAAAAAGTATTGGATAGGTCTCTTGTTGATGTTGTTAGTATTTGGTGCAGCTTTGTTGATTTATCAAAAATTGCATACAAAACAACTTAGTAGCAATCTTATCATGGGAAGTGGCAGGATAGATGGTGATTTGATCAATCTAGGGAGTAAATATCCTGGTCGTATTGAAAAAATATATTTTAATGATGCCAATAGAGTTAAAAAAGGAGATATCGTTGCTCAGATTGCAAGTGGTGAATTTGAAGCCAGAGCTGCTGCGATGGATGCACAAATTGATGTTGCAAAAAAAGAACTTTTAGCAAAAAAGACACTTCTTA
>JALSQA010000037.1 GCA_026985685.1 Campylobacterales bacterium
AGTTGTAGATTACTATATCCAAAGATACAAAGATGATATGCACAAAATAGGTGTAGAAGATGGAGATATCGAACCCACTGCTACACAAACTATGGATGATATTATAAAATTTATACAAACACTTATCGACAAAGGATATGCTTATATTATAAGTGATGGTGTATATTTTGAAACTTCAAAAGATCCACAATACCTTAGCCTCTCACACAGACACACCGATGAAAATCAAAATATAGCAAGAGTAGATTCAAATGAAGAGAAAAAAGATCCTAAAGATTTTGCTCTTTGGAAGTTTTCAAAACCAGATGAACCATCCTATCCTTCACCTTGGGGAGATGGGCGACCTGGTTGGCATATCGAATGTTCAGCTATGATAAAGAAGTATCTTGCAACAGATAAAGAGTATCAGATAGATATCCATGGAGGAGGAGCTGATTTGCTATTTCCTCATCATGAAAATGAAGCAGCACAGAGCTTTTGTGAATCTGGACAACAACTTGCAAAGTATTGGATGCACAATGGTTTTGTACAAATTGATGGAGAGAAGATGAGCAAATCTTTAGGAAACTCCTTCTTTCTAAAAGATGCACTCAAAATCTATGATGGTGAAGTATTACGTTTTTATCTCTTAAGCACTCATTACCGTGCTAATTTTAATTTCAATGAAGAAGATTTAAAAGCTTCCAAAAAGAGGCTGGATAAACTTTACAGACTAAAAAAACGACTTGGTATCAAAAGTGGCTCTAGCGTCAATAAAGTATTTAAAGAAAATATTTTAAATGCTTTAAAAGATGATTTAAATATTTCAAAAACACTTGCACTGTTAGATGAGATGATTCAAAATGCAAATGAAATGCTAGATAAAAACCCAAAAGATAAAGCCTTCAAAAAAGAGACTTTTTCAAATCTTCATTTTATAGAAAACCTTTTAGGTATAGGAGGCAGAGAAGCTCATGTCTATTTTCAGCAAGGTATTGATGAAAATACAAAAACAAAGATACAAGAGCTGATAAAACAAAGAACACAGGCAAAAAAAGAAAAAGATTTTGAACTTAGTGATAAAATCAGAGATGAACTTCATACTTTAGGGATACAAATCATGGATACACCAGAAGGTACAGTCTGGGAGAAAAGTGAAGATTGAATAATTTTATAACTTTAGTAAAACAGTTTTCACCATATTTCAAAGAGTATAAACAAAAACTTATTTGGGCTATTGTAGGCATGATTATGGCGGCTATGGGTACTGCACTCATAGCTTACATGATTAAACCTGTTTTAGACAAGATATTTATTGAGAAAAATGAACATCTTTTATACCTTATCCCTTTTGGTCTTGTAGGAGTTTATACTTTAAAAAGTTTAGGTGGCTTTTTACAGGCATATTACTCAGCATATATCGGACAAGATATTGTCCGAAGACTTCGCGATCAAATGGTAACAAAAGTATTAGGTTTTGAGATGGATTTTTTCCATAATATGCGTAGTGGTGAGTTGATTAGTCGTAGTGTCAATGATATAGAAAGAGTAAGAAATGTAGTATCATCAATGATTCCAATGATGTTAAGAGAGATATTGACGATTATCTTTTTGATCATATATATCATATATCTAAACCCAAAAATGGCACTTATAACTTTGGTTTTTTTGCCACTTGCTGCAAAACCACTCTCAATACTTGCAAAGAAGATGAAAAAACTCTCTACCACATCCCAGGAAATGCTCTCAAATTTAACTGCAAGACTTAGTGAAATTTTTAACAATATAGAAATGATCAAAGCTAATGCAGTAGAATCTTTTGAACAAGAACGTTTCAAAAAAGAAAATCTGTCTATTTTTAGAGTCAATATGAAAGCCGTACGTACCACAGAGCTTGTAAGTCCTATCATGGAAATTCTTGGTGCTTTAGCAGCTGCTGCTGTCATCATACTAGGTGGTAAAGAAGTCATAGCTGGAAGACTTAGTGTGGGTAGTTTCTTCTCTTTTTTAACTGCACTTTTTATGCTTTACACACCTATCAAACGTGTATCAAGAATGTTCAACCAAATCCAGGATGCCATAGCAGCAAGTGAGCGTATTCATACTATACTACACAGAGAAGCAAAGATCAAAGATGGAACACAAATCCTTGAAAAACCCATCGACAAAATAACATTTCAAAATGTCTCTTTACATTATGAAGATAAACAAGCTTTATCTGAAATATCATTTGAAGTCACCAAAGGCAAAAAGATTGCACTAGTTGGCAATAGTGGCGGAGGAAAAAGCTCTATCGTAAATTTACTGCTTAGATTTTACGAACCAAGCAAAGGAGAGATACTTTTTAATAATACAAATATAGAAAATTTTACATTAAAAAGTTTAAGAAATAGCATTTCAATCGTAACACAAAGAGTATATATCCTAAATGATACAGTAAGTGCAAATGTCGCATATGGACACCCAATAGATGAACAAAAAGTAATCCAGGCTCTTCAAAAAGCTAATGCATACGAATTTATAAATAATTTACCAAATGGTATCCATACCAAAATAAATGAATTTGGAACAAATCTATCAGGTGGACAAAGGCAGAGGATAGCCATTGCACGGGCGATTTACAGGGATCCACAGATATTTATATTTGATGAGGCAACAAGTGCGTTAGATAGCCAAAGTGAACAAAAGATAACCGATGCTATAAATGCAATAGCTAAAGAGAAAATCACATTTATAATAGCACATCGCATGAATACTATCGTCCATGCTGACAAAATCTTTGTACTAAAGAATGGAAAAATTGTTTGCAAAGGAAAAAATAGTGAACTTTTGAAACACTGTGATGAATTTAAACACTTAAAAGGTTTACAAAAGTAAATTTTTGTTGTATACTTTTTTTATAAACAAAATTTAATTTTGAAAAACCTTAAAAAGTGGTAATTATGACAAGTAAAAATATATTATGGCTGGGATCTTTATTGTTCGCTCTGTTATGCACCAGTTGTATTGCATGGTTTTTAGATAAACATAATCCACAAATTCAACAAGTAAATTATCAAAATACTACAAGAGATACGATTGCCCTTGAAAAAGATCCATTTGCACAAGATGTTGAGATTGATGAGTTTATAGGTGAACATATCAAAAAAGAAGCCGCACAGTTAGATCATCCATTGCTATCAGATATACAGACAAAAGAGAATAATCACTCTATCAGTAAACCAAAAATCAAAAAACCTATTTTAATAGCCAATAAAATAGATCATACAATCATACCTATAAAAAAACCAGTTATAAAACAAAAAAAGTCTGAAAAACTTATAAAGAAACAGACTCATCATGTTTACAAAAGCCACAAAGCTATAGAGATAGAACCCCTGCTCTATACAATGGAACTTTCTAGTGATGCAAACCATCTAAATAATAAAGATAAAATGATGCTAAATATTTTAATAAAAAAAGCTAAACAGCATCCCTTTTCAAGGATAAAGATAGACTTAGCAAAACTAAGTACAAAAAGCCGTAAGTATCTCAAAGCGATAAAAAGATACTTTTACAAAAATGGTATCGATACACAGCGAATTTATGTAAAAGTTGAAAAATCAACTTTTCCTGTTCAAATAGTAAAAAAACAAAAAAACACTTCAATAGAAATATTATTGATTGAGAGGTTATAAAAGATGAGTATTTTAGAATTGATTACAGAAATAGGACTATGTTTATTTGCAGCAGCAGTTCTTGGATTTGCAGTAGGATGGATTTTTTCCATACTTTTTAAAAATGAAAAAATGGCTAAAAAATATAATCTCTTGCAAGAAGAGTATGAAGTAAAGCAGAGTGATATTCATAGACTTGAAGAAGAGCTAGATGCCAAACATAGTGATTTTCAAGAGTTAGAATTAAAACTTACAGAGTGTGAAAAAGAGAAGCTAAGCAGACAAATGGATCAAGAAGACTGTGAACGATATATCAATCAAATCAAAGAATTACAGTCAGAAAATAACATGCTAATATCTCAAATAAAAGAACAAAAATTATGTGAAGATGAAAATGAAATATTGGAAAATGAGATCAAAGCTCTTGAAGAAGAGAAACAAGCCCTTTTAGATAAGCTAGATGATTATAAAGAATATAAAAATAATTATAAAGCACTTATCATGGAGATCGAAGCACTAAAAAGCGAAAAAGGAAAACTCCAGTACAATACAAATACACCCCAACAAGAAAAAACAACAGAAGAAAAATTATCAAAAACAAGCTATGAAAAAATCTTAAAAGATGTATTAAAATTAAAAGAAGAGACTAAAAATATTAAAGATGAAAAAAAGAAATTGCAAACTAAACTACATAACTTGCAAAATCAACTCACACAGACAAAAGAAGCTTTACAAGAGTGTCATAAATTAACAGACCAAAACAATCGCATCTTACCTCCGCAAATGGAATTTAGTCCCAAAGATACAACTATACAAAAAACATCACAAAAAGATATAGATAAAGAAGTATGTAACAATAGCGATGAAAATGTGACAGATGATGAACTTAAAACTCTCTCAGATCTCATAAGAGATGCTCTTGATGATGTTAAGAAAGATTAACTTTACGAGATTTCATGTTCATTTCAGTAATTTTGGCTATAATCCATCATTAATTTTACAAGAGAGGTGGTGGTAATATATGCCAGGTATCGTTGTCAAACCAAACGAGTCTTTTGAAGAAGCTTACAGAAAATTCAAAAAACAAACAGATAGAAACTTAATCGTTACAGAAAAAAGAGCTAGAAAGTTTTTTGAAACAGGAACTGAAAAGCGTAAAAAACAAAAGATCGCAGCTAAAAAGAAAATGCTTAAAAAGCTTTATATTCTTAGACGTTACGAATCAAGACTTTAATCTTTACAGAGAGTTTATCTCTCTGTATTTATCTCCTTTTTTATTTCATATAATTTTTATCCTATTTATTACTCTTTTATGCTACAATCCATTTTTATATAAAATTTAGGAGAAAAATAGATGAAAAAAATCATATTAGCCATTTTGGCAATATTAATTGTTGCAGGAGGAATATTCTTTTTACGTAATTCAAAGAATACTTACGACAAAAGTAAGTTTAGTGCAGTTGTGACACCTAGTCCTTTAAAAGTAGACAGCAGTGTCT
>JALSQA010000038.1 GCA_026985685.1 Campylobacterales bacterium
TAAAGAAAATTATGTGGATTATTTACCCCAAATCCGTCAATAGAAAACCAGAATAAAAGAAGAAAGCTCGTAAAATAGGGAAAAAGAAAGACAAAAGCGACACTAAACACTTTCACCCATTTGGTGAAGCTTTTGCCAAGGAGTAAAAGTATGCCACAAACTGTCTTGAATTTTTCTGTAGAGGGTACCAATGAGTCACTCACTTCTAATGCAGGGACTATCTTGTTTGGAGAGTATCTTAAAGCCATTGGACTACATAGATTATGTAACACTTCTCTTCCTTTACCGCAAAGTAATAGAGGATATATGCCCTTTGAACATATACAATCTTTACTGCTCATGCTCCATAGTGGAGGAAGAGTCTTAGAAGATATACGAAATATTCGTCAAGACAAAGCCATCAAAGAGACACTGCATATCAAACGTATACCCGCTTCAGAAAGTATAGGTAAATGGATAACACGTCATGGACTGCAAGGTGTATATGGTATAGAGACAATCAATCGTAAACTTCTAGAAAGATATCTAAAACCCATACAAGAGCCTCTAGTACTAGATATAGATGCTTCTGTTATCTTCTCTCAAAAGCATACAGCAGTCACTACCTACAAAATGCAAAGTGGTTATACCCCTATGGTGGGACATATCAATGGTGGCTATGTGATACATAGTGAGTTGCGTTCAGGTAATATTGCTCCAGCTGATAATCATAATGAACCCCATAAACCAAACCACTTAAAATAACTTTGGGTCTAGTAAACTTTAGAGGTTATTTTCCCTTAGATTCTTCAATAGTATATCATAGATATTATTATGTCTATTGTTGAATCTAAACTCACTCTCTTTAAGATGTAAATAAAGAGTTAAAGCGGGAAAAGGGTGGCTAAAAACCTAAGCAAAGTACGGTAGTATCGAGTCTAAAAAGGAATTATTTACAGATGGCTTGTAAAAATACCTCCGTAAAAAAGAATGGAAAACGAGAAGGTGTACAACGTTATTTATGTACAAAATGTAAGAAAACTTTTTCATCAAAAAGACGTCCAAATAGACTTTTAGAGTCCATATTTAAAGATTATTTTTATCATCGATTTACCTTGACTGAACTTAGTAAAAAATACGGCTATTCAAGAGAATGGATACAAGATAAAATCCATCACTTTTCTCCTAAGGTAAATACACGAAAACCAAGAGCTGTAACTGTAGTTATCGATGCAACTTATTTTGGGAAAAGAAGAGATAAGTTGGGTTTGATTGTTGCAAAGGATGCTGTTCTCAAAGAGCCAATAGCCTATAACTTTATTGTCGCAGAAACAAAAGATGCCTATAGGGATTTACTCACACAAATATATGAAAGAGGGTTTACACTTAGTGCAGTAGTATTAGATGGTAAACCTAGCATCATAAGCCTATTTGAAGGTTATACCTCTGCAAATGTGTCACTTCCATATGAAATCCATCATTACACGTAAGCTAACACGTAATCCTAAACTGCAAGCATCAATTGAACTTAAACGTATTGTCTCCAAACTTGGGCATATATCTGCTTGTAGATTTAAATATATGCTTCATGCATGGCACAAAAGACATGAAGTATTTATAGATGAAAAAGTAGATGATGATTCTAAAAGAGGTTGGCATTATAAGCATAAAAAATTACGTTCTGCCTATAGAAGTTTGATGAAGTTTTTACCCTATCTTTTTACCTACAAAAGGTACCCTCATTTTAACATTCCCACAACGACAAATCATTTAGATGGAGGATGTTTCTCTCCTCTTAAAGATTTGCTTAGAGTACATAGAGGTATCAGTGTTAAAATGAAGCGTAAATTGATAGTGTATTTTTTGGAAAATAGGGTTAAATAGCAACCCGAAATCCTGCTTTAACTCAATTTTCCACACACAAAGAATTGTATGGGGGGATAAGATAGAAAATAACAATAGAATCCTCTGATTAACCCCCACTAATCCACCTAAAACCGAAATTTAGTTAAAATAGATATATCAAGAGCAAGAAATATCTATCAAGGAAAACTCCAATGCAACTAAGTTTTTTCGACCATGCCATGCAATACCAAGGTGGTAAAAAGAGTATGAAATTTCTGGGGGAGATGAAAGAGATTATTCCCTTTGAAGTGTTAGTATCCATGCTTATTGAAGAAGGCATCTATAAACCTGAAGTCGGTAAAAAAGGTGGAAGACCACAGACCCCTGCAAAGATACTGCTAGGAGCATTGTTTTTACAAAGTTGGTACAGCTTAAGTGACCCCATGACAGAAGAGTTGATACAGGATAGAATTTCTTTTAGAAAGTTTTTAGATATACGCGATGAAGACACCATACCAGATGAGACAACTATCTGTAAGTTTAGATTGAAACTAATAGAGAAAAAACTACTTTCACGTATCTTTGATGAAGTCAAAGAGATGATGATAAAAAAGAACCTCATACTCAATGAGGGTACACTGGTAGATGCTACACTCATACATAGCTCAGAACCTAAGCGTAAAAAAGATGAGAACGGCAAGACTGTTTCTAACGTTGCCTATGATAAAGAAGCCACCTACACTTCAAAAAGAGGACAAAAACATCATGGGCATAAAATGCATATTGCTACAGATATCAATGGTGTCATCAAAAAAGTTATAGCTACTACAGCTAAGACTCATGATAGTACACAGTTTGATGTATTAACAGAAGGCGAGACTAAAGCTATCTTTGCTGATAGTGGTTATATGTCTCAAGAGAGAAAAAAGAAACTAAGAAAAGAAGGTATCTTTAATGGTATCGTAGAAAGAAGAGTACGAGGTCAATCTAAATTAAGACCCAAACAATCCAGAAACAACAAACGCTTGGCAAAGCTTAGAGGCTTAGTGGAACTTCCCTTTGCATTTATAAAACACCATATGAATTTCAAAGAGACAAGATACTTAGGATTGGAGAAAAACCAAGAACATTTTAATCTTATCGCAGCCTGTGCAAACTTACGAAGAGTACCCAAACTGATGGAAGCCTATGGTTAACTAGGAGAAATAGGAAAAAAGTGCCAATATAGGCACTTAAAAGCAAAAAATATCACAGAATTGGAGGATATTTTAGAGAAAAATAGCTAAAAATGAAGGAGTTTATTTTTTAGGTGTTATAATATTTGAAATATGATGGATTCTTTGGGTTATTCAGAGGGTTCCATTAATAAGATGAATTTGGATTAGGTTTAGTTATTTGCGTAGATTCTATACGACCATAAAAGGAGTTAGGGTATACTACAAAAAACGAATGAAAGCACCCTTTATCTAGGACAAGTACTAGTGCGATAATAAACTAAAAAGGTAATATAAGTGAAAACAAAATTTTTATATAATATTCAGTTACTTAGAGGAGTGGCTGTATTGCTTGTAGTCTTTTTCCATTTGATGACAGTTGAGAAAAAATATGGTGGAAAAATATCTTATTTGCCAGATATCTTTAATTATGGAATGATTGGGGTTGATCTCTTTTTTGTAATAAGTGGATTTATCATGGTAACTATCACAAGGGGATATTTTCAAAACATTAAAAAATCTTTTACGTTTTTATATAATCGTATTGTAAGGATATATCCTACGTATTGGTTTTATACACTTATTATCTTTGCTGTATACCTGATAAAACCTACTATTGTAAATAGCTCTCAAGGAAATCAGGTAGATTTAGTTGCATCATTTTTACTGCTACCCTCTACTATTTTACCCCTTGTAATGGTGGGCTGGACATTAATATATGAGATGTTTTTTTATATAATCTTTTTTTTGATGTTACTTTTTTTACCACAAAAACACCTTACGAAGGCACTCATAGCTTGGATGATAGTTATTGTGGTATTAGACACGCTTGTGCATATTAACTCGCCCTTTTTTAACTTAATATCCGACCCATTAACTATTGAGTTTATCTTAGGTTCTCTTATGGCTATTACACTTTATAAAGTGCAACCAAAAATATCAAATATAGTATTAATATCTCTCATTATATTTTCTTTTTTGGTGTCAATCTATATTTACTATAACCACTTTTTATCAAACGGAGATATCGATATC
>JALSQA010000039.1 GCA_026985685.1 Campylobacterales bacterium
TTTTCTTTTTGCCAAAGCAAATCTGCTTGGATAAATATCATTAGCAAACATAGATTGAGATATATCAAATCCCGCAACGATATTTACAAAACTAGATTTTACTTTGATCTCTCCATTGTCTATCCAGGGACGAGCAAGAGCTATTACCCCAAATACAAAACTCCCTATCAAAAGCCAATTTCGTACTTTTGTACTTAATCCCTGGTTCTTGACACGTACTTTTTCTAATACACGTTTAGAAAAGATACGCTCTAAACCACTATGCTCACCCTTAATCAGGTAAAACAATACCACAGCTACTAACAGTAATCCTAACATTACACTATCTGCAAAATGTATCATCACTTCCTCTTATTTCTAGCATATAAAAACCAAACAAGCAATACCAGTGCAAAGGTCAATGGATATTGAAAATAGTAACGTTTTTTAATATATTTATTGGTTTTTATCTCACTTTTTTCTAATTTGTTTATCGTTTGATAAATCTCTTTTAATCTCTCTACGCTATTGGCACTAAAAAATTTACCACCACTTTGTGTCGCAATTTTCTGTAAAATTCTAGCATCAAAATCACCTCTGTTTCCGATACCTATGGTATAAACTTTTATTCCATACTTTTGGACTGTTTTGATCGCTACATCCAGAGGAATTGTACCTGTGTTATCCATACCATCTGTGAGCAAAATAGCTATCTTGTTTTTGGCATGGCTGTTTTTAAAAAGATTTGAACTCAAAAACAGTGCTTCATAAAGTGCTGTTCTACTCGTACCAGCGACACCAACGTCTAACCTTTTTAAAAGTCGCTTGATACTCTTTTTGTCATATGTCAAAGGAACAGCTACATAAGCAAAATCTGCAAATATTGTCAAACCTATTTTGTCATGAGAACGTTTGTCCAAAAAATCCCCCACTATCTGCTTGACAATACCAAATTTGTTATTTTCACTCATAGAACCACTAGCATCCATGATCAAAGATATTTCATAACCTTTATCATTTTGAATTTTTACTTCATCTTTTATAACAGGAGAAGCCAAAGCTGTACTCATCCCCAAAACAATCAAAAATTTTATAATGCTTTCAACAGAGCTATGCCTTTTACTTGCTTTTTTTATAAGTTGTGCTCCAGGAAAATAGATCGCTTCATTTTTAGCTTTACAAAATCTTGCACACACCAGATATAACAAAGGCAACAGAAAAAAGACAGGATACTCAAATACTAAATCACCCATTTGATCTCCTTTATAAAGCGTTTGATACGCTCTTTTTGCTCTTTATCCAGTGGTGGTACTTCTTTTTGATATTTATACTTTTGAAGTCCTTGTAAAATATCTTGATACTCTTGTCTGTTTTTTTCATCTACAAATAGTTTTACATCTTCGCCAAAAGTATAAACAACACTTTTGGGATCATCATAATCAATAGCTTCAATACGTTCTCTAGCACGCTCTTTATCTGTTAGCAAAAAACGTCTTTTGACTCTTTTTTTACGCATAAACCATAAAATGGTAACAATCACCACCAGCAATACAACTGATACAACAATCCCAAATGTCAAAAGTGAATCATCTGAAACTTCTACAATTCCTTTGATATCTTTTAAACCTTTTATCATCTTTTAACCTTTGAGTATCTGTGATGCTCTGATATAAACATCATCATCTGTATAAATCTTCCCATGAACAATCTTATGCTCTAAGAAATGTGTATATAATTTCTCATCATGATCTTTCAAAAGTGTGGCATACTCTTTTGCAATACCAGGAGATAAATACAACTCTTCTTCACCTAATGTAGAAGGATCAACCAAAGTAAAATCACCATCAAGAGTAGGATTTTCTTCAAAACGATCTCTCACAATCAAAGCATAAATCTCATGTCTGTGGGCAATAGAACTTAAATCAACCTCACCATAAAAATCTCCGATAAGCAAAATAAGCGATTTTGATTTGAACCGTGAATTGACATGGTCACAAAAAGCTGCAAAATCTGCTTCTTTTCCTAATACTTCTATACCTAACGCCTCTTTAACACTATCTTCTACAACACCTAAATTTTTGGTTGGCTTGATAAAACCTTCTTCATGATTGCTAAAAAAAAGTGTACTAAGCCTATCTGAATTTTTCAAAGCAGAAAAACTAAGTAGTGCTAATAACTCCGCCATCACTTCTTGTTTAAGACGTATTGTTCCAAATTGAATAGAACCAGAAACCATAAAAGCAATAACGATATTTAACTCTCTTTCAACATGAAATACATTGACTTTTACTTCTGAAGTTTTAGCCGTAGCTTTCCAGTTGATTTTTCGTACATCATCGCCATAGTCGTACTCTTTGATCTCTGCAAAATCAACTCCCTCACCTTTTAAAGCTGTCAGAGAGTTTCCAACATTTCCTGTAAAGACCTCTTTTTTTGCACGTAAGAGAATCTCTTTTACTATTGTCTCATTCATGACATTCTCTATGGAGCCTCTATAGTTTCTATCACTTTTTGGATAATCCAATCACTTGTGATACCTTTAGCTTCAGCTTTGTAACTAAGGATGATTCTATGACGAAGTACATCAGCTACCACATCAGCTACATCCAATGGTGTCACAAAATCTTTACCCCTGAGTAATGCCATAGCACGACTTGCTTTATAGATATCAATCGAACCTCTAGGACTAGCACCAAACTCTATATACTCTTCAAGCTCTTGCAATCCATATGCTTTAGGCTCTCTTGTTGCAAAGATTATTTTGAGCATATATTTTTGTACTGCATCATCTACATGAACTTCATGGAGTTTGGCTTTGACTGCATCTATATCATCTTTGTTTACTACTTGTTTTACCCTCTCAAAACCATTTTTTGCAACACGATTGACGATTTCAAACTCTTCTTCTAATGTGTTATAACCAACTAATACTTTCAACATAAATCTATCCAACTGTGCTTCTGGTAAACGATATGCCCCCTCTTGCTCTACTGGATTTTCTGTGGCAAGAACCAAAAATGGTTCATCAACTTTAAATGTAGTATCTGCGATAGTAACTTGCTTTTCTTGCATCACTTCCAAAAGAGCAGACTGGACTTTTGCTGGAGCACGGTTTATTTCATCTGCCAATAGCAGATTTGTAAATACAGGTCCTTTTTTAACTGAAAATTTACCTTCTACTTGATTGTAAATCTCTGTACCTGTTACATCACTTGGTAATAAATCAGGGGTAAACTGTATCCTCTTAGAATCAAGACCCAAAGCACGTGAGAGGGCATTTATTGCTGTTGTTTTAGCAAGTCCAGGTACACCCTCTACCAAAACATGACCTTCAGATATAAGTCCTATAAGAAGTGCATCAATAAGATGTTCCTGACCTACTATAATCTTTTTAACTTCATTTTTTATTGCGTTAATTTTTTCTTGCATAACCATCCTTTTGCATAATAATGGTGTAATTATATAAGCAAAGGATTAATGGAGCATTAATAAAGATACTTGATAGTGTCACTATAAAGTATAAAGCTTTATTTTATGGGATTTCTACATCATTTACGATTTGATTTTGGTAATTAAACTCTTCAATCTTTTTAATAAAATAGCGATTTTCTTCACGAAGTGCTGTATATTTGTGGTATTGTTTATTGATATCTTTACTGATATAGTAGACTTGATTGGCTATATAAATCTTTGGGATAACCAACAAAAGCGTAAAAAAAACGATAATATAAGTCCATATCAATGTAGAAAACGAGATATTTTGCTCTACATTCTGTACTGTATCTATCTGGGTTAAAAGCTCTTGCTTTTCATGCAAATCAGTATGATCTGGTTTGGAATATTCTAAGCTTTGCACTTCTTGCTCTTGGGTTTTTTTCAATCTCTTCTTCCGTTGCTATGATTGGTTTTTTGGTTACTATTTTACCATAAGAGTGGTCATTTCCACAAGTACATCGCATCACTTTTGGAGGGCATATACAACTCTTTGTCCACTCTTTAAATCTCTGTTTGACAATTCTATCTTCTAATGAATGAAACGAGATTATAGCCACTAAAGTATTAGAAAGCTGTAAATCTTCAATAGATTGCAATAATCTTTCTAACTCCCCTAATTCATCATTTACTTCAATACGGATTGCCTGAAAAACCAATGTAGCAGGATGTATCTTTTTACTATATAGATGTTTTGCTAAAAAATCTGCCAACTCTTTTGCACTTTCAAAAGGCTTTTTTAAACGCTCCCCAACGATCAAAGAAGCTGCTTTTTTGTACTCTTTAACTTCACCATATGTTTTAAATATCTTTTCAAGACTCTCTTGATCATAACCATTGACTACATCTTTGGCACTCAAAGATATCCTGGGATCCATACGCATATCTAATCTATCTGATCCAAAACCAAATCCACGACTATTATCATCTAACTGTAAAGAAGATACACCAATATCAGCTAAAATACCAGATATATCATCTACATCAACTTTTCCAATAACATCAGAAAAACGTCCATGAATAAAAGAAACACGATCCTGGTATGGGGCTAGTCTGTTTTTTGAAAAATCAATCGCACGTTGATCTTGATCTATACAAATAAGTTTGATATCTGGGTTTGCTTTTAAAATAGCTTCACTATGTCCAGCATAACCTACTGTACAGTCTATCACTGTGCCACTTTTTATAGATGAAAAAGCTTTGAGAACGCCATCATAAAGAACAGGGATATGGGGTATGTTATTTAATTTCATGATGATATAATAACATAAATATCACTTAAAAGCAGGTAAGCTATGACACATTGTCTGATCGAAGAGTTAAAAGCAGTTTCACTCTCTATGTTTAGAAAAAACTTTTTAGGTATTTTTCATGGTTCATTATCTGCAAAACTGGAAGAAGACTCATTCATCATCAATAAAAGAGAAAGTATTTTTGATGAGATGAGAGATCAAGACTTCATCAAACTTTATACAAAAGAAGATTATCGCTGGAAACAAGCAAGTATAGATGCAAAAATTCATGCAAATGTATATAGATATGTCAGTAGTGCAAAATATATAGCTTACACAATGCCTCCTTTTGCTACTGCATACTCAATCAAGCATAATGAGTTTTATCCTAAAGATTACTTTGGAGATAAGCATTTA
>JALSQA010000040.1 GCA_026985685.1 Campylobacterales bacterium
GTTTCCAGAGGGAGCTATCACAAGAAATGGACATCTTGGAAAATTCCAAAAAGGTTTTGAACGCATTACAAAAGATATCGATGTGCCTATTATACCTTTTTATATCAGAGGACTTTGGGGAAGTAGATTCTCTTTTGCTCATGAAAAACTAAAACACAATGTATCACTTAGAGAGCGTGATATTGGTGTCTCATTTGGTAAACCTCTAACTGCCAAAACAAATGCCCAGATGCTCAAAAAAGCAATCTTTGAACTTCAGATAGAATCCTGGAGCAACTATACACAAAGACTCAGACCAATAGCAAACAGTTGGCTCAAAATGGCAAAATCACAAGGAGAGAAGCTATCTGTTGCAGATGCCACAGGTACTAAACTAAGCAATCACAAACTTGCAGCAGTTGTCTTTGCTTTTGCAAAAAAGATCAAAGAGATAAGTAAGAATGAACATAACATCGGTATTATCCTCCCTGCATCTGCTGGTGGAGCGATTGTAAATTTAGCTACACTTTCACTTGGCAAGACAGTCGTAAACCTTAACTATACCTCAAATCATGTTGCCCTCGCTCACGCTATAAATCTTGCAGATATCAATAGTATCTACACATCCAGACAATTTATCACAAAACTAAAAGCAAAGGGAATCGATATCGAAGATGTCATAAAAGATGTTAATGTCATCTATCTTGAAGATTTAAAAACCACCATCAAAAAGAGTGATATTTTGATTAATTGGGCATTGATGAAATTACTACCCTATTTTGCTTTGGAAAAGTTATTTCTTACAAAAACAAATATTCAAAATACAGCGGCTATTTTATTTAGCAGCGGAAGTGAAGGATTACCAAAAGGTATCGTATTGACACATAAAAATTTTATGGCAAATATCAAACAATTTACCAATTTGTTAAACTTTAACGATGATGATGTCATCATGGCAACTCTTCCTATATTTCACTCTTTTGGCTTGACGGTTGCCACATTTGCTCCACTAATCGAAGGTGTGCCTTTTATCTGCCAGCCAGACCCAACAGATGCTGAAAATGTCGGTAAGCTTACTGCCCGATATAAAGGTACACTACTCTTTGGAACATCAACATTTTTTAGAATTTATGCAAAAAACAGAAAACTAATTCCACTTATGTTTGAATCTATACGTTTTGTTGTAGGTGGTGCTGAAAAAATTTCAGATGATGTACGACAGATTTTCAAAAAGAAATTTGGTCTTGATATGTATGAAGCATACGGTACAACAGAAACAACACCAGGAATCAGTGCAAATATACCAGATGTACTAAACACTCAATACTGGCACTTACAAATAGGTAATAAACCAGGAACAGTAGGTATGCCATTTCCTGGTTCAAGCCTCAAAATCGTCGATCCAGATACTTTTGAAGAGTTACCAGCAGGTGAAGCTGGCATGATCTTGATAGGTGGGACACAAGTGATGAAAGGATACCTCAAAGATCCTCAGAAAACTGCACAAGTGATAAAAGAGATAGATGGAGTGAGATGGTATATCACAGGTGATAAAGGAAAACTTGATGATGATGGTTTTTTAACTATCGTGGATCGCTACTCACGCTTTGTCAAAATAGGTGGAGAGATGATCAGCTTAAGCACTGTAGAAGAAGAGATTAGGAAGATATTACCCGAAGAGATTGATATAGTAGCAGCTGGTGCAACAGATAGCAAAAAAGGTGAAAAGATAGTCCTGCTTTATCATGGAGACATTGACGAAAAAACTCTAAAAGAGATGATTTCAAAAAGTAATCTAAATCCTCTCATGAAACCTGGCTTTTACCACTATCTTGAAGAGATGCCAAAATTAGGAAGTGGAAAAACTGATCTCAAAAAAGCAAAATCAATAGCACAGGAAGTAGCAGGAAGTTAAAACTTCTTGTTTTGTTCAATAACAATACGCAAAGATAGTTTGAAAACCTGCCAGAGGATCATCGCTTTTTCTACCGGTGAAAAGAGATTTAGATTTCTAAGATAGATTGATCTTGAATCTTTTAATATTTGAAGCATTTTTCCACTATTTTCACTGCTCATGTTTGCACCATGAATACGGTATGCACTAACTTTATCATCGATAAAACCTATAAGATTGTGTGCTGCCATCTTCAAAAAGAAATCAAGATCTTCGATGATAGCACCTTCATCATATCCACCGATAATATCATAAATCTCTCTTTTGACCATCAAAACAGGTCCTGGCATGGCAAAGGATGTAATAAATGCTTTTTTAATACCTTTTGATGTATCAAAATCTTCTCTTTTAAAATTTCGATACTCAAAAAGTGCACTTTGTGAGATTGTTTTGGAATTTTCATCAACGACAATACAATCCCCAAAAACAGCTAATTTATCAGGATTGGATTTTAAATAATCATAACGCTTGAAAATTCCATCTTTTAATAAAAAATCATCACTGGCAATATCAACAATAAACTCTCCACTTGATAAAGAAAATAGTTCATTCATAGTTGCACTTAGCCCTTTGTTTGAACGGCTTTTATAGATAATTTTTAAATCTTTTTTATGGGAAGGTATCCACTCTTTGATGATATCATCACACTTATCAGTAGAACCATCATTGATCAAAACCAGCTCTTTATTTGGATAAGAGTCAGCATAAATACTCTCAAGAGTTTCTAAAATATAATCTTGATGATTATAGACTGGAATAATAATTGATATAAGTGGATATTTTTGAGTCATGTATAAAGTATATCTAAAATAAATAAAATAAATTATATACCGATATAAAAAATATATCTCTTTTAGTATTATTACACATATAATTACTTTTAGAGAAGTAACTTATCAATAATTTAGGAATATCATGGAATCACTTATCTTAGGTTTTAACTTTTATGGCGGTCATGACAGCAGTGTATGCGGACTTTTTGAAGATGATATATATGCCCTTTCACAAGAGAGAATCACCAGATATAAACACGATGCCATATATCCTATAGATGCCATATATGAGATGATAAGATACAAAAAAATTGATCCTTCAAAGATAAAAAATCTATATGTAGGTGTTGCTTCAAAAGATTTTGAAAATCTGATCTTTAACCAATACAACTATGAGATGACTCAAACAATGCGAAAACTCATACAGGGTAAACGTGAAACAATTTATATCAAAGATTATGTCAAAGATAAAGAAAAGCTCCAGAATAGTTCAAAAGCAACCAAACTCAAAACTTTTTTAACCAATAAACATGGATTAAAATATCTTTACATGACTCTATTTGGTAAAAAAATCACACTTAAAACAATGGTAAACAATCACTTAAAAAAAGCCTTCCCAAATGCAAAAATAGATATAAAATTTTATGAACATCACTTAACTCATGCCTATGGTACATACTATGCATCAGGATTTCAAGATAGCCTTGTTTTTACATTTGACGGATATGGAGATAAATACTTTTCAAAAATATATCTTGCAAACAAAGATGAACTCAAAGAAGTTGGCAGCAGTAAAAATGTATATGTACCAAACCTTCAAAAATTTGAATTTGCCGATCAAGGATATACTTCTGTTGGAAATATATACTCTATTATCACTTATTTGATGGGCTTCACACCAAATGCTGATGAAGGAAAAGTTGAAGCTCTGGCTGCTTTTGGAAATCATCAAAATAGATTTTATCAAGCACTCATAAATGCAACACATATAGATGAAATAAACCTATCTATCAATCTCGATGCTGATAAATTAAATGCCCTCTTCGCACAACCATCCATAGATGAAATCTTTCAAGAACTATCCCGTGAAGATATAGCAGCCGCTGTTCAAAACTACACACAGGAGATCACACTCGCATATCTAAAAGTAGTAAAACAAAGATACCCACAGAAAAATCTCTCAATAGCAGGAGGTGTTAGTGCAAATGTAATCATGAACATGAATATATTTGAAAATCTTTTTGAAAATCTTTATATCTTGCCCGCTATGGGAGATGATGGTATTTCACAAGGTGCTGCAATCATGTGTGCAAAAGATCATCAAAAACAGATACATCCATTTGGACAAATGCCATACTATGGATCATCATATACAAAAGATGAAATCATACAAACACTAAAAGAGAATAATTACAGTTACCAGTATATAGGTGATGATGCTTATGAAGAAGCTGCTAAACTGATCTGTAATGGCAAGATAGGTGCACTATTTCATGGCAGATGTGAATTTGGTCCTAGAGCTTTGGGAAATAGAAGTATCATAGCAGATGTCAGAAATAAAGATATACAAAAAATCATCAACAAAGATATCAAAAATCGCCCGTTATTTCAGCCATTTTGCCCATCAATGCTCCAGGAAGAGAGAGAAAGACTCTTTGAAAAAGCATACGACAACAAACACATGACAATCGCATTTAAACTAAAATCAAACTATGCCACACAAATCCCTGGAGCAGTACATATAGATAATACAGCAAGAGTTCAGTTTGTCTCCAAAGAAGACAATCCAAACTACTATAGACTAATCAAAAAAGTACAAGATATCACAGGTTTTGGAGTCATCATCAACACATCTTTCAATAAACACGGACGAACAATGGTACTCACACCACAACACGCCCTTCAAGACTTTGAAGATACAAACTTAGATTTCTTGGTCATGGAAGGATTTATGATTTATAAAAAATAGATCTCTGCTTCAAAGGAAATGGTGTTTCAGCTCCATCTACTTATGATCAAATTGATATAAAATATGGTAAAACAATCAACCCCAAAGCGACAAGACTCATCTGCCACATCTGCAAATCAAAATAAGGTATCACACCCAATCCTAATCCACAAATCAGAGTAATACTATTATGTTGTTTCTTCCCATAAACTATATAAGAGAGGGAGAGAGCACTAGTAATAATATAGAAAAACATCTCATAACCACTCATCATTTCTCTCCTGTTTTACCTACTATCAAAGCACTTACTGTTCCTACTAATGAGGCGATAAAAACGATTGTATATCCAGTAGGTAAATCAAAGTTATACGAGATAAGAAGGGATGCTATGATAAACAGAGAACCTACTATCCATGCAAATCCTAGCGGATGAAATTGCGACTGCAAGAGTGC
>JALSQA010000041.1 GCA_026985685.1 Campylobacterales bacterium
TCAAATGAAAAAACTTGAAAAAATCAGAAATGATTTTTATAATCTATTTGATACACAAGTACCAAAAGATGAAAATGGTTTATTTGATTTTTCAAAAGAGACTAAACTAGATGCGAAAGAAGTTTACAATCATTTTTTCAAACTTGACTATCAAGCACGAAAAATTCGTGCACTTTTAATAGAAGCTAGAGATATTAAAGTAGGATAGTGGCATACATTACCATAAGCAAAAAGGCTCTTTTTTACAATCTAAATACTTTATGCCAAAAACTAGGTTCCAAGGAGCGTTTAAGCATTGTTCTAAAAGACAATGCTTATGGACATGGTCTAAATGAAGTAGCAACACTTGCCAATGAATTTGGTATCAAACGTGCGATTGTCAGAAGTTATGAAGAAGCAGATCAAATAAGCAATCTGTTTGAAAATATTATTATTCTTGTTCCAAGATTTCCACATAAACCAAAAGAGAATTATTCACTTGTTGTCAATGATATAAAAACACTAAAAGAACTCCCCAAAAATAGTAAAATAGAACTTAAGTTCGATACAGGTATGCATCGCAATGGTTTATCTGCTAAAGAAGCAGAAGAAGCTTTTATTTTTCTAAAACAACATGATTTACATTTATCTGGGGTTATGACTCATTTTCGTAGTGCTGATGTTTTAAGTAGTGAACTTTTCTGGCAAGATTATCAATGGCAAAAACTAAAACTAAAAATCTTGTATCTGTGTAAAAAATATAAACTTCCTAAACCATTATTTCACTCTGCAAACAGTGCAGCTGTACTTAGATTAAATAACTATAATGATGATTTTGCAAGATGTGGAATTGCCATTTATGGATATCATGAGATAGATACAATTTATCCTGTGCCTGATTTAAAACCTGTTTTGAATCTTTTTGCAGAAAAAATTTCAACAAGAAAAATTAACAAAAACCAACGTGTTGGTTATGGTGGATCATATATGTCTGATAAATCACAAAAAATTTCAACATACGATATTGGTTATGGTGATGGATTTTTTCGTTTTAATGGTGATGGAAAATTTTATTTAAATGCTCATCAGGTTTTAGGAAAGATTTCTATGGATAGTCTTTGTCTTAAGGGAGAAGATAGTGAAGTTTGCATTTTAAATAATGCAAAAGAGATAGCAAAATATTTTGATACTATCTCTTATGATGTTCTTGTAAAACTATCCCCTCATATTAGAAGAGTTATAGTTGATTAGGAATTGGTGCATTTTGTACAGTTTCACCAAAATACCCCATGATCCCAGGATTTAGATGTACGATATTATCATATCCCATTCTTCTAAGTGCATACATGACTTGTCCTGTTCTGCTACCAGTTCTACAATACAAAATCACTGGTTTATCTTTTAACTCTTCAAACATATTAATTTTATTATTCATCATAGATGTTGGAAGCAAAATATCTGCACCTTTTATACTTCGATCTGTAAACTCAAAAACTTCTCTGACATCCATTAATACAAAGTCAGCTTTACCTTCTTCTCTTTTCTTTAATAATAATTCTAATTCCCCTGAACTCATTTGTTCATGTTTTAACATTTGTTCTATATCATCTTGTGTATATTCCACGTTTTCCCCTGTTTGTTATAAAATATAAGATATTAATATTAGCATAATTATTATAGAATACAAAATGTATTTTTATAAATTTGACGAATTTTTTCATGATATTAGTCGTTTTTCTACAGAATTAAACGGATATAATCCAGAAATAATTATAGCTATCGCACGAGGTGGCGTTACTTTTGGACACTTTTTGGCAGAGAAACTTAATCTTAGGGAATTTTATACATTAAATTCTATACATTATAATGATACAATCAAACTTGATAGTATTAAAATTTACAATATCCCAAAGATACCACAAAAGTCACGTGTACTTATTGTTGATGATATTGTTGATAGTGGTGATACAATGCTCGCTGTAGTCGAAAAATTAAAAGGACTGTATCCTTTGTGTGAATTTAAAACAGGTGCTATATTTTATAAAAAAGAAGCACTCTTTCAGCCTGATTTTAAAATACATCATGCAGATGAGTGGATTCATTTTTTTTGGAATCCATAAAGATAATTAAATCAATTTAATTTTTAAAAATGTTTAAGCTATAATAACACAAACTCATATCAAAGGACAAATGTGACTCTCGACATATATCAAGTAGATGCTTTTGCAGATGAAGTATTTAAAGGAAATCCTGCCGTTGTTTGCCCTCTAAAAGATTGGTTGCCTGATGAGATGATGCAAAAAATTGCATCAGAAAATGGAGTAAGCGAAAGTGCTTTTTTTGTCAAAAAAGAACAATCAGATCATTATCATATCCGGTGGTTTTCATCTAAAGGAGAAGTTGAGTTATGCGGTCATGCCACACTCGCGTCTGCTTATGTTATTTTTAATTTTATTGATACTTCTTTGAAAATGATTACTTTTGAGTCTATGGGTGGTGTTCTTGAAGTTATTAAACAAGATGAAAACAATTTAACACTTATTTTAAATGCTCTTATGCCAACAATAGATGATGAATATCATACTCTCTTTAATGCAACAATAGGAGAAGAACCTTTACGTGTTTTTAAAGGTCTTGATTATATTCTTGTTTATGATAATGAAGAGATTATAAGAAAAATAACTCCACGTTTTGATGCCTTAAAAAGCTTAGATCTTAGAGGTATATGTATTACGGCAAAAGGTAATGATCATGATTTTGTTTATAGATTTTTTGCTCCAAAGTTAGGTGTAAATGAAGATTTTATTACTGGGTCTGCTTGTGTATCTTTAGCTCCGTTATGGGCAAAAATGTTAAAAAAAGATAAACTTAGCTCTGCTCAACTATCAAAAAGAGGAAATACTATCATCTGTGAACTCATTGATGATGATAAAAGAGTCGCTATAACAGGAAAAGCATCTTTATTTCAAAAAGGGGAAATATATCTTCCAGATAAATAGAAATACTATTTATCTTTCAAGAAGCTTTTCTTCGTCTAGTAAAACTTTATAAATTTTCACAAATGATATAAAAAAAGTCGTAATAGCAGGTCCTAAAATAACACCCCAAAATCCAAAACTTGTTAACCCCGCAATAATCGAGAAAAATATTACTATAGGATTGATTTTTGAAGGAATTTTTATCATCAAATGATTCATCCAGTTAATAATCGCAGGCTTAATAATAGTATCTGCGACAATAGATATAATGATAATAGAATACAATCCAATAATCCAGGCACCTAGTATGTTGCCTATTGAAAGTTGATGGATACTCAAAGGAATCCACATCAAAGCCCCTCCGATTACTGGTATAAGTGAAGCAAAACCATACAAAATACCAAACAACAATCCATCGTAGCCATAGACAATAGCGATGATAGCAAATAGTGCACCTTCAAAAATTGCCGTAACTAGTGTTGAATAAAAAACGATATTCATAACATTTGAAATCTCTTGAAAAAAAGCACTATTTTTATCAAATGGTAAAATACCCTTAAGATACATTACCAGCTCTTTGCCATAAAAATTAGCAAAAAAGTAAAAAACCAAAATCATGAACATATCTTTAACAAAACCTGCACTATTTTTAGCAATGATAGTCATGTATTTTAAAATACCTTTGGTAATCTCTTTAGAATTAATACCATTTAGAAAATCTTGAATTTGTGGTTTTATAGGTCCTAAAAAATCAGGAATTTCAAGATGTCTTTTTACATCTACCATCTTGTCAATAATCGTTGCATCAAAATGTTGCATGATTGTCGAAAGAGAATTTAAAGCATAGATAATAGGTGCAAAAAACAACAAACCTAGCAAAAGTGTCAAAATAATAGATTTTGGTAACTTGTATTTGCAATATTTACCAATTAATATATTTAAATTACTTGTTGCTAGTGCCAATAAAGACGCTATTGCCAAAGGCATCCAAAATGGTTGATATAGATACCATACCCAGTAAACAACAAAAAGAAATAAAGCTAATAAAAAATATTGTCTATTCATAATATCCTATCCAAAAAGTGTTGGTTTATCATTTTTAGGTGGTGTAAGTCTAAAAAGATCATATGTCTTTGGTGTAGCAACTCTCCCTCTAGCTGTTTTTTCTATATAGCCATTGGCGATCAAGTAAGGCTCTATCACATCTTCTATCGTACCCTCATCTTCACTTAATGTTGCTGCGATAGTACCAAGTCCAAGGGGTCTGCCTTTAGCTTGAATCAACAACTCCAAAAACCGAATATCCATATCATCAAACCCTTGTTCATCAACACCAAGTTCATCAAGTGCATACTTTGCACGCTCTTGTGATATAGTATCTTCATCAGAAACCTGAGCATAATCACGAATACGTTTCAAAAGTCTCAAAGCAATCCTTGGAGTACCACGACTTCGTCTTGCTGTTTCCATACAAGCTTGTTCATTTGCACTACAGCTAAGTTTAAAAGATGCCTTTTTAATAATCTCTGCCAATTCAACATGATTATAAAACTGCAATCTAAAGTGCATTCCAAATCTATCTCTCAAAGGAGAAGAGATCATTCCAGCACGTGTTGTAGCTCCTATGAGAGTAAATTTTGGAAGATCAAGTTTGATAGTTTGGGCAGCAGGACCACTACCGATAATAATATCAAGTCTGAAATCTTCCATAGCTGGATATAAGATCTCCTCAATAGCTGGTGAAAGCCTATGAATTTCATCAATAAAAAGAATATCCCCTTCATCAAGATTGGTTAAAATAGCTGCCAAATCTCCACTTTTTTCGATCATAGGAGCAGCAGTTGTTTTTATATTAGCATTCATTTGTACAGAAATGATATTTGCCAAAGTAGTTTTACCAAGTCCTGGAGGGCCAAAGAAAAGTACATGATCCAAACATTCACCTCTTTTTTTGGCAGCTGCGATAAATACTTGTAGGTTTTTCTTAATCTTCTCTTGACCGATATATTCATTCCAATCGGTTGGACGAAGTGTTAATTCATACTCGTTTTCAAAATTTAGTTTTTCAACTTCAACTATACGTTCCATTAGTAGGTAAACTCATCTGTAG
>JALSQA010000042.1 GCA_026985685.1 Campylobacterales bacterium
ACTTGTTTGGAAAATAATCCCATCTGCTTAAAAGTAGCATCATTATGATTTACATTATTGTTTTTCATATCTGTTTGCATACTTTTCCCCTCTTTTGTAATGACATCACCTTTATTATTGATACAGTACATTTTGATTATTTAAAACTTTTTTCTAATACTTTGTCTA
The DNA here is from genome assembly GCA_026985685.1 of Campylobacterales bacterium. Lineage (GTDB taxonomy): Bacteria > Campylobacterota > Campylobacteria > Campylobacterales > QNZT01 > QNZT01. The sequence goes on from JALSQA010000042.1 coordinate 169, forward strand.
TAAGCCCGTATTCTTGAGCCTCTTGTGCACTCATGAAAAAATCTCTCTCAGTATCTTGGGCAAGTTTTTCTAAAGGTTGACCAGTTTGTTCTGCAAGGATAGTGTTTAATTCTGTTTTCATCCGCAAAATTTCTTTAGCTTGAATTTGAATATCTGTTGCTTGTCCTTGTGCTCCACCAAGTGGCTGATGAATCATAACACGTGCATGAGGAAGTGCATACCTTTTTCCTTTTGCACCAGAAGAGAGCAAAAATGCTCCCATAGAAGCAGCTTGACCAATGCAGATTGTGCAAACATCAGGTTTGATATAGTTCATTGTATCATACATACTCATACCACTTGTTATAACACCACCTGGAGAGTTGATATATAAAAATATATCTTTATCAGGATCTTCTGCTTCCAAAAATAGAAGTTGTGCAACAACAGTAGAGGCTACGGCATCATTTACTTCACCGCTAAGCATGATAATTCTGTCTTTTAATAGTCTTGAAAAGATATCATAGCTTCTCTCTCCCCGACCTGTTTTTTCTACTACTATTGGTACATAACTCATAATTTATCCTTTATTTCTTTTCGTTAAAAAGTTTTGTGAAAAGTCTATCTTCTACGATTGCCATTTTAACTGCTGGCAATAGACCTTGTTCTTCATATTGTTTGATCATTGCCTGTGGATCTTGACCACTTTGCAATGCTTCAAAATATAGTGTTTGCATTACTTCTTGATCATCGACTGTGATCTCTTCTTGTTTTGCTAACTCATCAACAATAAAAGTTAACTTAACACTATCAAGTGCATCTTTACGATACTCTTCTCTTTTCTCTTTTGCTGCTTCAACATCTGTTGTATATTTTTTGATTTCCTCTTCTTCCATTGCAGGGAGTGCATTTCTAAATGCCATATCTATTTCTTGTTCTACAATATTCTCAGGTAAATCAATGTCAAATTTTTCAACGATAGCTTCAACAAATTTTGGTTTTACCTCTTCTTGATATAGTTTAGAAAGTTTTTCAGCTTCAATTTGCTCTTTTACTTTCTCTTCAAGAAGTTCTTTTGTTGGAGACTCTTCGTTAGGTAGAAACTTTTTCAATGTCTCTTCGTCTATATCGGTAGGAATTACTTTTTCTTGAATTTCTAAAAGAGTTACTTTAAAAGTCGCCTCTTTTCCTGCAAGCTCTTTTGAATGATAATCTTCTGGAAAAGTTACAACAATATCTTTTTCTTCATCTGTCTTCATTCCGACCATTTGATCTTCAAAACCAGGGATGAAGCTTCCACTGCCTATCTCAAGTGTATAAGCTTTTGCACTTCCTCCTTGAAAAGGTTCATCATCTATAAAACCTTCAAAATCAAATAGTGCAAAATCACCTTTTTCAAGAGGACGTTCTTTTTTTATTTTTTCTACTGATGCAGATGATTTTAACATCTCATCGATTCTCTCTTTTACTTCTGTATCACTGATTTGTGGTTTCTCAAAATCAGGGATTAACTCTTTGTAGTCTGTAATATTCATTTCAGGTTTTGTTGCTATTGAAATTTCTACTTCTACGCTTCCATCTTCTTTTTCATCAAATTTTTTAACATTTGGTTCGCCTATGATTTGTGTAGGGTCAATTTTAAGTTCTTCGATACCTTTTTCATAAACTGTACGTAATGCATCATTTTTAGCATCTTGATTTAGTTTATCTCCATATCTGGCTTTTACAATATGTGCAGGTACTTTACCTTTTCTAAAACCTGCTATTTGCATATCTTTTGCGGCTTCTTGTGCAAGTTGTGTCTCTTTTTGCTCAATTTGTTCTTTTGTAATAGTTGATTCTATCTTAGCGTTTGCACTGTCGATTTTATCTGTTTTTAAATCCATTAAATTTCCCTCTGTAAGTTTTATAAATTGTGGGAGATAATATCTAAAAATTGCTTTTATATAAATAATTGTATGTTAGTATGTTAGATTATTGAATTCTAGGGGGAGATATGAAAGTACTTATACCTGTTATAGCAAGTCTATTCTTATTTATTGGATGTTCACAAAAAATTGTTCCTGGCAAGGTAGCAAAAAATAAAAATACAATCAGTGCAAAAGAGTTTGAACAAAAAGAGATTTTACCTAAAAAAGAAGAAGTGTTACCACCTGTAACTAAAGAGCAGGTTGTGGAAGAAAAGATAATCCCAGAAGAAGAAATTGTCGAAGAAAATAAAATTACACAACCTGTGGCTATTAGTTCTAAGCCTTATAAAATTACATTAAAAACTAAAAAGTTTGCTTTTTCAGATACAGGATTTTTTAATCGTTATGAAAAATCGATTGAATTACAAGTATTTACAATGGGAAAACTTGCATTAGATTTGAAAATATCTTTAGATGAAGATGATATTTGTGTTGATCAATTATGCAATACCAAACATGGATTTAATCAAACATTTTTAACAGGTGAGTATCCTGATAAGTTAGTAGAAAATGTATTACAGAGTAAACCTATTTTTGGAGGTAAACATCTTAGAAAAACAACCAATGGTTTTATGCAAAAAATCATTACTAACTCATATGCTATAAAGTACAAAGTCTGGCCTGGCAATGTCTATTTTAAAGATAGTGTAAATCACATAATGATTAAATTAAAAAAGCTTCCAAAATGAATAAATTTGTCGGAGCACATGTAAGTGCAAGCGGAGGTGTTTACAATGCACCAATTAATGCTAAAAAGATAGGTGCAAAGGCTTTTGCACTATTTACAAAAAATCAACGTCAATGGAAAGCAAAACCACTTGATGAAGAGACTATTGCAAAATTTAAAGTAAATCTTGAAAAAGCTGAAATTTTACCAAAGCATGTATTACCCCATGATAGCTATCTTATAAATTTAGGTCATCCAGAAGAAGAGAAGAGACAAAAATCTCTTGATGCATTTATAGATGAGGTACAAAGATGCGAACAATTAGGGCTTGATAGACTTAATTTTCACCCAGGAAGTCATCTAAAAAAGATTAGTGAAGAGACATGTTTAGAACGTATTGCTGAGTCTATGAATAAAACACTTCAAGCGACAAAAGATGTTATTTTAGTTATTGAAAATACAGCAGGACAAGGATCAAATCTTGGATATAAATTTGAACATTTAGCTTATTTGATTGATAACTCAATAGATAAATCCAGAGTAGGGGTTTGTATTGATACCTGTCATATGTTTACGGCAGGATACGATATAAGAACTCGTGAAGCTTATGATAAAACCTGGAGTATATTTGATGAAATTATTGGATTTGAATATTTAAGAGGAATGCATATCAATGATTCAAAACCTGAACTTGGAAGTCGGGTTGATCGTCATGATAGTCTTGGCAAAGGCAAAATCGGATTAGATGCTTTTAGGTTTATCATGAATGACCCTAGGATGGATGATATACCTTTGATTCTTGAGACTATTGATGAGAGTATATGGGCTGAAGAGATAAAGCTTTTATATAGTTTTATCTCTTAAAATTATACTTTACATGAACCTCCGCTACACCCGCCACTGCCAATATTGAAACTATCTTGATAATCACAGTTAGTACATTTAAATTCTACAAAGGAAGTGCCAGAACATCCACCTCCTTTTTGGTCTGCAACTTCCATTGTATGTTGTTTGCAATTTGGACAGATTCCCTGGTTGATAAGTTTTAGTTTTTCACCTTTTTCACCTAAGTGGTGAATATATGCCCAAATCAAACCACCGAAGATGACAATTGTAAAAAGAAGTACTAATAGTGTATACATTGAATTTCCTAACTTTTATTTTGCTAGTATCCATTTTAACATAAAAATTTAATTAGGTTGGTCATGCTTAAAGTTTCTTCGATATTTTACTCTATTCAAGGTGAAGGATTTCACGCAGGGCGTGCATTTATATTTATTCGTCTATTTGGTTGCAATTTGACATGTGATTTTTGTGATGATGAACTTCATAAAACTACTATGAATGAGCTAACTTTTGATGAAGTTTATAAAAAAATACAAAATTTCCCCTCAAAAAATATAATTATTACAGGAGGAGAACCAAGTATTTATATGTTAAATGATTTTATTGAATTTTTACAAGAAAAAAATTATTTTGTAAGTGTTGAGAGTAATGGGTATAATTTTAGTAATATAAAAAATGCCAATTGGATAACATATAGTCCTAAAGATTGGGAAAACATCCAAAATGAGGGTTTTGATGAGTATAAGTTTATAGTAGACAAAAGCTCAGACATAGAAAAATTAATAAATTTAAAAAGCGATAAAGAGATATTTATTCAACCACAGAATTTTATGCACAAACCAAACATGAATAATGTGAATTACTGTGTAGAACTTGTGAAAAAATATCCAGACAAGTTTCGACTTAGTTTGCAAATGCATAAATTTATAGGGGTAGATTGATGAAAAACAAGAGTGCATTAGTAGTATTTAGTGGTGGGCAAGATAGTACAACTTGTCTAGGATGGGCAAAAAATCGATATTCTCATGTAGAAACAATTACATTTGATTATCATCAAAAACACTCTATTGAGATAAAACAAGCTCAGGAAATTGCAAAAATATTAAAAATACCTAATTTTATTATGGAGATAAATATATTTGCTCAGCTTGATGATTCTGCTCTTATAGATACGACACAAGATATCAATGCAAAACATCACAATAGACCAAATCTTCCTGCTTCTTTTGTACCAAATAGAAATGCAATCTTTTTTACAGCAGCACATGCTTATGCTCAAAAAATGGGTTTAGATGAAATCATAACAGGAATTAATCAAACAGATTACAGTGGTTATCCTGATTGTCGTATACCTTTTGTAGAGAGTTTGGAAAAAGCATTAAATCTTGGAAGTGAATCTGATATAAAGTTTAGGTATCCATTGATACATCTTACAAAAGCACAAACCTTCAAAATGGCAAAAGAAGAGGGTGTTTTAGATATTGTGCTAAAAGAAACTCATACCTGCTACAATGGTGATAGAACTAAAGAACATGAATGGGGATACGGATGTGATGCCTGTCCAGCATGCCAACTACGCAAAAGAGGGTGGCAAGAGTATCAAAAATCTCTATATAAGTAAAAATATATTTATTTCTTTAAATTTTTTATTTATAGTGCCGATCTATCTTATATCGCTATTATATGTGGAAAAGGATATGGGATGATGCTTGAAAAAAAAGTAAAATGCCGAGTAGAAGTATGACTGTTATTAAAATAGAAGAGAATCTTAATAAGGATTTATCTAAAGGAACTTTTTCTGGTTTATTTGTTGTAAATATATATGAGTTATATGACATGCAAGGAGATAATCAAGTTTTACAAGAGATTGAAAAGTTCTTAAAAAATTTTGCTCAAAACAGATTTTATGAAGTATATCGTATTTATAATGATCAGTTTGTTCTAAGAAATAAAGCAGCAGGTATTGTCTATGCTACTATAGAGCAGGATATGGAAGAACTTTTCAAAACTCCTTTAAATATAATTGTGGGAATATCTCTTGAAAAAGACAAAGCATTAAAAAAAGCAGAAATAGCACTCTCTTATGCAAAGAAAAACAATATGCAATATATCGCATATAGTAAATTTATAGATACTACAAATATTTTTCAAGAAGTTTCATAAGATATATATTGAAAGTGGCGGACAGGGAGGGATTCGAACCCTCGGTACCGTTGCCAGTACGCATCCTTAGCAGGGATGTGGTTTCAGCCAGCTCACCCACCTGTCCATCAAAAGGAGCGAAATTATAGCTATTTGAAGATTATATTTCGCTTAAAATTCTTTCGACTATTGATTTTGGATTGTTTGATTGGTAAATTGGTCGACCTACAACTATAAAGTCAACTAACTCTTTTTTTGCGATAGTGATAGTTGCAACCCTTTTTTGATCTCCTGCATCTTCACCAAATGGTCGTATCCCAGGGGTTAATGTTAGGAAATTTTTAGAAGTATTTGTTTTGATCATGCTACTTTCAAAGGCAGAACAGACAACACCATCAATACCGCTTTCATAGGCATCCTTGGCAAATTGACTGGCTTTTGTTTTTATATCTGTTCCATATATTTCATGGAAACTTTGATCATCAAAACTTGTTAGTGCGGTTACTGCAAGCACAAGTGGACGTTTCTCTTTTTTTGACAGACGATCCATTACTGTTTGCATCGCTTTTTTGCCACTACTAGCGTGTATATTAAACATGTCTATACCAAGTTCACTAATCTCTTGTGCTGCGTCTGCCATTGTGTTTGGTATATCATAAAGTTTTAAATCAAGAAATATTTTAAAATTTGGATTGATCTCTTTGAGTTTATCTATTATTGTCCGAGAATCTCGTATATAACTTCTAAATCCTACTTTTAACCAAATATCAAATGTTTTAAGCTCTTTTGCTAAAGAAATATTTTCTTCTAATGTTGGTAAATCAAGAGCTACACAAAGTTTCATGGGTGCTCTTTTGAAATAGCATCTAAAACACCATTGATAAATCTTGGTGCTGTATCACTTGCTAAATCTTTAGAAAGTTCTATCGCTTCATTGATTATGACAGCATTATCAAGCTTGGTATTTATAATCTCATAAGTTCCCATACGCAAAATTGCACGTTCAATATGACCTAATTCATGTAGCTTATACTCTTTTAGATGTTTGTTTATCTCTGTATCAATGTTCTCAAGATTTTCACTAATTCCAGCAAAAAGAGATGTTGCAAACTCTTTTTGCTGGTTACGTATTTTTTTATCTTCAAAAATTTCATTAACAAATTTATCTATATTGTCATTGCCTATATCTTTTGCATACAAAAGTGAGATTACGCTTTCTCTGGATTGGTGTCTGGTTGCCATGATATCTCTTTAAAAATTTCTATATAGACTGATAAGTTCTATCAATCCTGTCATTGCTTCAAAGCCTTTATTTCCTGCTTTACTTCCTGCTCTCTCGATTGCTTGTTCTATCGTGTCAGTAGTAAGAACACCAAAAGTAACAGGTTTATTGTATTTTAACGTTACATTAGCTATACCTTTAGTAGCTTCAGCTGAAACATAGTCAAAATGCGGAGTTCCTCCTCGAATAACTGCACCCACACAACAAACAGCATCATATTTTCCACTCTCTAGTGCACGATCAAGTGCAAAAGGCAATTCAAACGCACCTGGAACTAAAATAAGATCCAGATTTTCTTCATTACCTCCGTGTCTTAAAAATGCATCTTTTGCACCTTCTACTAAACGATCTGTTATTATATGATTAAATCGTGCATTGATGATAGCGACTTTTTCATTGCCTTGTAGTGATAACTTACCTTCTATAATCTTCATGATATTTTTATATTCCTTGTTATATTTTTCTTATTTTATCGAAAGTTTCTCTAAAGTTAAGAGTGCATCTTTATAAATTGGTTCATCAATAAAACCATATTTATCATCCATAAAGCCTGTGATATCTTTTTCTCTCATCTTTTCAAAAAGGTTTTTGATATAAAGTGCACGTTCTTTTTCTTCTTGTGTATCTGAAAATACTTCATTTACAATGCTTACTTGTTTAGGTCCAAGACAGCTTTTTGCCTTAAAACCAAGTTTTTGCTCAAAAAGGCACCATTGCTTAAATGTATCTGTGTCATTGTACTTTTGATATGTAAAACCGATAGGATATATACCTGCAATTTTACTATCAACAAGAAAACGACTCAAAATATAGTGGATAGTTGGATTGTCAAGTTTGAGTAGATGTTGTGGTAATCCTAAATCATGAAGCATATCCATGATTCCAAGAGACGCACAGCTGACTTTGTTGTTGATATTTAGTTTTGATAAGTTTTTAAGCGATTCTTTTGTTTCAACAGAGATGTGCAAAGATATTTCTTCATCTAAAATTTCTAAAACTTTTTTGATATCATCAACTGTTCTTACCTTTGCAACACGTATAGCATCTGGTTTGAGTGAATTTAAAAACTTAATCTCTTTATCACCTCCCTCATCAATAGGATTGACTCTTACGATGATTCGTGAATAACTTTTTTTTAGATGAGATAAAAATATAGCAGTTAAAAGTAAAGCTCTTTTTTTCATACTAGGAGCTACGCCATCTTCAAGATTTAAAACAACTACATCAGCTTCAAGGTTATCTATAGTATTTAAGTGTTTAATCTTGAGAGGGTTTACCATCATAAAAGATCGTAAATTTTTATGAAAACTCCTTCTTCTTTGTGGTGTAACGATCATATTTCGCAACTCTTCATCAGACATGTTTTCAAATGGTGTAATATCTTCAAAAATCATAGTGCCTCTTTTTTGTCATTTTAATGTGCTATAATACTATCATAAAGGATAAATTTTGGATAGAGTTACACAAAGTATAGATGCATATTTAAAAGATTTAGAGGTTGAGATGTTGAGAATTGTTGATGATCAAAGCATCCCTTTAGCTGAGAAAAACCGATTGATGGAGCCGATTGCTGATACAAAAAAAGTATTAGTGCAAACAAAAGCTGCTTTGTTAGAGATAAAAAACAAAGAGTATGTCGCAGGGTGTGGCATGAATAAAATGCGATAAAAAGGATAAAAATGACAGCAAAAGAGATGCTTAGTGAAATGTTTTTGTTGCAACAAAAACTTAATGACGAGACAAATGGAAAAGACTGGGAAAAAGGTTACAATAAACACGGGCGTATTATTAATTGGCGACGATGTATTTACATGGAGTGTGCAGAGCTTATCGATAGTTTCAATTGGAAGCATTGGAAAGATATTGATATCTCTCCAGATTGGGATAATGTCACGATAGAGTTAGTAGATATATGGCATTTTGTCATGAGTCTTGGGTTAGAGTATTATAAAAATAATAATCTTGGCAATATTGAAAAAATTGTAGATGAAGTCATGGAATCTTCTTATATAAACTCTTTTTGTTTGGATTCTCAAATGCCAGATGATCAAGATGCTTTATTGATTGTGAGTGTGATTGAACACTTTATGAAAGATGCATTAGAAGAAAAAACATTTGAAAAACTGAGTAATGATTTTTTTGAAACTGCATTGCAGTGTGGTTTAAATATTGATATATTATATAAATATTATGTTGGTAAAAATGTACTTAATAAATTTCGTCAAGATCATGGCTACAAAGAGGGGACTTATCAAAAAGTTTGGAATGGTAAAGAAGATAATGTGATATTATCAGAGCTTTTGGAAAAAGAACCGATGGGAATTGATGCACTTTATCAGGTATTAGAAACAAAATATCAACAAATATCATGACTATAAAAAATATTATCAAAAAAAGTTTAGAGGATTTTAAATCGCCACAGTTTTTAGGCTTATCACTATTGCCATTTTTGATAATATTTATGTTGTTTGGATATGGGTATTTTCATTTTGGAGGTGATTTTTTAAGTCAAATTCAAAGTAGTTTTGATCAGGGGAAAGTCCCTTTTTTGGATGCCAGTGCACATCCCTGGATTACCTCTGTTTTAACTTTTTCTATTTTTAAATGGCTTTTTACAATTTTGTTTTATCTTTTTGGTATTGTTGCAATTGTTCTTTTTTCTGTGGTTATTGCGAGTATTTTGATTGGTTTTTTTACACCGATGATTGTTAAAAAGATTCAAAAAAAACATTATCCAAATTTCAAATTTACAAATGAAAATTTTACACTTATGGCTTCATTGCCTTATTACTTTAAAATTTTTGTTAGTTTTGTGATTCTTGGTTTGATTGCTTTACCGTTTATGTTTATACCTGCTGTTAATTTTATAGCCATAGGTTTGCCTTTTTATTATCTTTTTCATAGTTTCATGCTTTTGGATGTAGGTTCTAGTATTGTTAGTAAACAAGAGTATAAAGTACTTACTAAAAAATATAAAAAGCTTTTCAGAAGTACGACTTTGACACTTTATGGACTATCACTAGTGCCTGTATTAGGTGTTTTTTTGCAAGTTTTTTATGTGATTGTTTTAGCTCATGAATTTTTTCAAAAAGCGATTTTGGAGAGAAATTGAAAATAATTGTTCTTTTTTTTTCATTGACTCTTTTATGTATGTCGAGTGAATTAAATTTTAGGCAAATTTTGACACTAAAAACTGTGAAAAATATTGCATTACGCTATCCAAACAAAAAAGGTCAAACATTAGAGCAAACAGCAATGGCAATATGTTTGGCAGAAACTCATGGTGGAAAGGTAAAATGGGGAGATAAACAGTTATTAAAAAGAGGTATCAAACAAGCTTCTTATGGTGTCATGCAAGTGAGATTACAAACTGCAAGGTTTGTTGCAAAAGCTTATAATCTCTATGATGTCAAAATGATGAGTGATACGATGCTTATCAAAAAGATGATGCATCAAAGTGCATTTAATGCAAAAATAGCAGTTTTGTATTTAGTTTGGCTGAGTGATCATTCTAAGAGTTATTTTGAGATGGTAAGTCGATATAATGGGGGTAGAGTAAATTACCCCTACTATAATAAAGTACAAAAGTATTTAAAAATCGTAAAACGAAACAGACTTTAAAAATCCCCACCTTTAACTTCTAATAGTAAAAGATTTTGACACATAGTGATATATTCCATGATAATATTTTGCACTTGTAATGATGGGTATATATTTAAAACAATTTGATTTCCAAAAACTTTATAAATCATAGCTTTCATCTCAATTTTTTCGGCGTGTCTGTCTATCCCTGATAGGCTAAATGAAGCAGTAAAAGTTTTGGCATGAAGTCCTTTTATTTGAATCTCTTCGATTTTGTTGATTTGTGTCGTAAACAAAATAGAGTTTTTAGAAATATCTGCTATCAAGCCTTCGATGAATAATTCATCTTCATATTCTAGTGTTGCCTGTAGTGGTCTGTGTGGAGTGATTCTGACATTTTTTCGATGCACTGGGGAATTATCTAAAAATTTGATATTCCCCATTTCAATTGTACTTTTTTGATAATCAATATGTAAAATATCTGCTCTTAAAATATCTGGAATCATTTCATGTTCAAGATAAACATACTCTTGTTTACGCATAAAAGGTAAGTACTCTTTTTGGGAGTGAATAACAAAGCAGTCATTGTTGGCTTCAAGAATTTTAACTTTATTTAAAAGAGGCATCTCTTTATAAAAACCATAAGCATTAAGATCAGGTGACTGTTCAAAAATGTGTTGAAGATTTTGAAAGCTTCCATTATGACTATATTCAAAATAACTTGTACCATAATAAATATCAACACTTTTTGAAAGTTTTGATTTCATTAAAAAAGTATGTACACGTGATAATAATGAGTCAATAGTTTCATCTTCCTCAAAATCCGTTACACCGATATTTTTGATATGAATTTGATATTTTATTTTAATACTCATAAACATATTTTTTAGAGTGCTTACTACTGTATGAATTTTATTTTCATGTATAAAGAGTAGATAACTGTTTCCTGATTCGTATACAACTGGAGTGAAGTTCAAGTATGAATAGATAAAGCTAAATATTTCTTGATATTTTTGTGTCTCTTTTGGGTCAAATTTTAGTTCAAACTTTACAACACACAAAGGTGAAGAAAAGTTTTTTGAACGTTGTAATTGAGATTGAAAAAAAGCCTGGTTTACTGTATTGTTAATAATTAAACTTTGATTAGTCATGAGATTACTTTCTTTTAATTTAGTATTTAGATATAATTTCGGCATTTTTGAAAAAAGTTTTAGGGGAAATGGTTATGAAAAATGAATTTTTTAAAGATTTAGAAGAAGTTTATGAACTGATAAAAAATAATCACAAAGAGATTAGTAGTTATTATGATGTTTTAAATGCCAATGGCAATGAAGAAAAATTAAAATTTATAAATGATTTTTTAGAAAAAATCTCATTAGAAATAAATAGTGAAAACCAGATGGCTGTGATATCAAGACTTGTATCTTTAAGAGATGATGCACTTTCACAGTCACTTAAAAAAGCTGGTTTTAGTGAAGATGAAATCATAGAAAAAAAGGAAGAAGCTTATCTTTGGGTAGCAGAGTTTCATCTAAAAGTACATCAAAATTTGATAAATGAAATTGAACAAAAAGAGCTTTTAACACCATTTTATAGAGAAATTTTCAGAGGTGTTCACAAAGTAGGAAAAACTTTTTCTTCATGGCAATCAAGCTGGACTGCACATATTATCAACGGTATAAACAGAGAACTTTATCGTCTGTTTGATGGTGATGAAGAGAAAATTTTTGAGATGTTAAATACCAAAGAACTTCATGACAGGGGTCATACTGGAGATAAAGGAGATAGATCTTATTCTGTGCTTGTAAAAGAAGAAGATAATACATTTAAGTCTCTCTCCTATGCTGATGCTTTTGCAAATGAAGTTACAACATCACTTTTGGCTTTGGCTGAATTTAAAAACAATCTTTTAAAACTTGATGATGATGTTTTTGGGCAAAAAGAGGCTTGGGTAGATTATCTACAAGCTATCATAGAAGCATTAAGTGAAAAAGATACTTCAAAAACAATACCAAAATGGGCAGATGTAGATAGAAGATGGATGAAAATAACCACACCTTTACAGATAGGACATCCACTGGAGTATTATGAAGATCACTATAAAAAAGCAGTTGCCTTAGAGTGGGATTTAAGAATAGTAAATCCTAATAACACAGCAGGTGAGGTAAAAGATAACATAAAATATATGTATAATCAAATCTTTTCACATGTTGAAAACCATGTGAATAAAGTTAAAACTATTTATGAAAAATCACTTAAGAGTGTAGAAAGAGTACAACTTTATCTAGGTCGTCCTGCTTTATATTATGGAGCTGAATTTTGTGGGCTTTTTTCAGCACAAGTTGTACCAAATGATGAACTTGTTACAAAAGAAGAGGGTAAAAAGATATTTGCTTTTGCAGATAATGTTTTAGATAGTGTTCGTGCAAAACCATTTATGAAAATTCAAAAAGAGATTTTTGATGAAGATTTCTTAAATAAAAGTAGAGAAATAATATTTAAAAAACCAAAAATCTGGCATGAAGTTTATAATATAACAACTATTGGTCATGAATATGGTCATATATTATGGTTAGATGATGATACTGAGACTATCATGAACAAAAGTGGAAATTTTAAAAATATAGAAGAGTTTAAGGCAACAACAGGTGGATTGGTAGCATTTTTCCTAAATGAAAAAGAAGAGTTAAAATACCACATATTGAGTGATGTGATTAAACGCTCCATAGGATTAATAGCCTGGAAAGAGACAGGAGAAGTTGAACCATATTATTGTGAAGGACTTATTCACCTTAGTGGATTGTTTGAAACCAAAGTTTTAAAATTCAAAAAAACTTTAGAAATAGATATGAGTGATGAAGCTTATGAACGTATAAAAACATGGTATATAAAAACATATAAAGAGTTGGCGATGCACTATTTAGAGAAAAAACCTGCTTCAGAATTTTTGTACAAATATGCACAAAAAGAGGATAAGTATTTTATGCCAATAGATATGAATGTAAAATATTTTGTAAATTATTATTGGAATTTACACAAAGAGATTGGGCAAATCATTGATGACAGTAATGAAAAAGATGATTGGATAGAGTGATGGCTATTTTATCACTTGCATAGTTGAACAGTGTATAGAACCACCTTCTTCTATGAGCCTTAGGGCATTTATAGGAATGATTTCCTTTGTTGGAAATAGTTTTTTAAAAAGTAAAACTATCATCTTGTCTCTGGGGTCATTGTATGTTGGCAGAAGGACTACATGATTTGCGATAAGAAAATTTGCATAAGTAGCAGGTAGTCTTTGTTTGTTTTTGTATATTGCTTTTGGTATTGGAAGTGGAATTAGTACATATGGTTTATTGTCATAGGCTCTAAATTGTTCTAGCTCTTTTTTCATCTGTTGTAGTGATTCATAGTGTGGATCATCCAAATTATCACATGAACTATATACAATAGTATGCGGATTAATAAATCTAGCTAGTGTATCTATGTGAGCATCTGTGTCGTCGCCAAGGAGTTCACCATTTTCTAGCCAAAGTATCCTTTCAATACCTAATGTATCTTTTAGCTTTTTTTCTATTTGGGATTGTGTTAGGTGTGGGTTTCTATTTGGATTTAGAAGACATTTTTTAGTAGTTAAAAGTGTACCAGTACCATCGCTCTCTATAGAACCACCCTCTAAAACCATATCTTCATGTATGAGTTTATCTATGCCAAAATGCCAGTTTTTATGTAGATACTTAGTGACAAGATTATCTTTTGATGATTCAAATTTTCCACCCCATCCATTGAACTCAAAATCTAATAAAACTCTTTTGTTCTCTTTATAGACAGAGATTGGACCAAAATCTCTAATCCATGTATCATTTGTATCATATTCTACAAAAGAGATTTTATCATGATAACAAAACATCTTTTTTATCTCTTCTTTATTGTCACAAACAAGAATAAGCTTTTGCTTAAAACAGATAGAACTTGCTATTCGTAAAAATACAGACTGAGCACTTTTTAAATCACTTGCCCAGTCGCTATTTTTATGTGGAAATACCATTAATACACTATCTTGTTCTTCCCATTCTGCTGGAAATCTAGTCAATATTATGAGCCTCCATAGTGATTTCAATTAGTGCGGCTATATCTTTGATTCGATCACCTTGATAACGTAAGACTTCATTATTGTGAATAATTTTTTGGTGAAATGTTTCAATAGCCTCTGCACTTGGGCATTGATTTGCTCCTCCAAAAGATTGACAAGCATATACCGCCCAGCTTCTTGCAATCTGCATAGCATTTTTAAATTGGTTAGAAGTAAAATTTTTTTCTCCGTTTAGAGAAGCAACCATACCTGCACAAAAAGCATCACCTGCACCAGTAGAGTCCACAAAACTATCACCTAAATCAACAGGTCTTGCCATGAAAATTGTGTTAAGATGTCCTTTTAAAATACCAAGTGCACCAAATTTGTCTAAGGTAATGATGGCTGATATATTTAAATTTTGTATTATTGTAATAATCTCTTCTAATGAGGGTTGTTTATTGGCTGTTTGAAAAAATTGTTTAATTTCATAAATATTTAGCTGTAAAATATCTATATAGGGTAGATACTTTTGCCAAAAAGAAAATCCATGATCTATTTGAGATGCTCCAAAGTTAGCGTAAATTAGTGTTGGTTTATTTTTAAAGTAAGCTATCGCAAAAAGTGTACTCAAATCTTCTGGATTGTTGCTTAACGAAGGTTTATCATTATGAATATGACCGATAATCACAGCACCTGCATTTTCAATTTTTTTGATACGTTTTGAAACAAAAGATCGAAAAAGATTTTGGGTATTTTTATCATGACTTAAAATAGTTCTATGAATATCTTCGACAATGATAGTAGATTTAGGAGTTTGCACATTGGAAATAAAAAATTCGTTTTCATGAATAAAGTGATAGATATTAGGATTGTCAGCTATCAAAGCAGATGCGACTACTTCTTGTATCTGATGTCCGGCATGATCATCTCCTACAAATAAGATAGGATATACACTCTCTCCTGCATGAAGCAATCTAAGTGTATAATTGACACCGCTTCCACCATATAATTCCTGGATATTGACAGAATTTTTATGACCTTGAATAATTTTTTTATCACTTGTTATGATATATTCAAGATTTGCACCACCGATTACAACAATTGTATTGTTTATCATCTTCTTTTCCATTATTTATTATATCCTATATCGTCTATATTCAAAAAATATGTGTTACCATGTATTGGAATAAAGTAGGAGAAAAGATGGAAGCAAAAATATTTTTTGGCGATGTGGAAGTTACTAAAACGAAGACAGAAGAGATTAAAAATCCATATACGGATAAAGTAGTATCAAGTTATCCTGTATGCAATGAAAGCGATGCTAAAGAAGCTTTGAAATTAGCTAAAGAAGCATTTGTCAAAAATAAAGAGATACCTTTGAGTCAACGTGTTTTATGGCTGGAAGATGTTATAAAAAAATTAGAAGAAAACCAGGAAGATATCGCAAAAACTATAACTGATGAGGTTGGAAAACCGATTACTTTTTCAAGAGTAGAAGTTCAAAGATGTATAGAAACATTACGTTTGAGTATATCTGCGTCGATTGAACAACACGGCGAGACTTATAACTCTGATGCCATGCCAAGTGGGCGTAAAACTCTTAGTTTTTTTAAGCGTGTACCTATTGGAGTAGCTGTTTTAATTACACCTTTTAATTTTCCTTTGAATCTTATTGCTCATAAATTAGGTCCTGCACTTATTAGTGGAAATAGTGTTGTGTTAAAACCAACACCAGAAGCTCCTTTGACAGCTTTTAAATTTGCTAAGTTATTTATACAAAGTAAATACCATTCTCCAAATGCTTTAAGTGTTGTCTATGGTGATGCTGCGGTTGGTAGTGCTTTGGTAAAAAGTTCCATTCCACGAGTGATAAGTTTTACAGGAAGTGTACCTGTTGGTAAGATTATTATCTCTCAGGCTGGAATTAAAAAAGTCTCTTTGGAGCTTGGTGGAAATGCAGCAACTTATATAGATGAGAGTGCGGATTTGGAAGTTGCTGCAAAAAAATGTGCTTTGGGTGCTTTTGCAAATTCTGGGCAAGTGTGTATCTCTTTACAGAGAATATATGTTGCAAAAAAAGTTGCTGATACTTTTGCTTCTTTGCTAGCAAGTGAAGCTAAAAATTTGGTTATAGGTGATCCATATGATGAAGATACATTTATGGGACCTTTGATTGATGAAGAAGCAGCCTTGCGTGCTCAAAACTGGGTACAAAGTGCGATAGATGAAGGAGCTGTTTTATTAAGTGGAGGAGAAAGAGAGGGTAAGATTTTCCCTCCAACGGTAGTAGGAAAAGTTACTGATGGAATGAATATTGTATGTGAAGAAGTATTTGCTCCTATTGTGAGTATCGTTGAAGTTGAAGATTTTGATGAAGCTTTAGAAAAAATCAACAATTCTCCTTATGGATTGCAATACTCAATCTTTACAAATGACCTTAAAAATACACAACGAGCTATAGAAGAGTTCGAGTGTGGTGGTGTTGTTATTAATGATATACCAACTGTCAGGTTTGATATTCAACCATATGGAGGTACAAAATTGAGTGGTATTGGAAAAGAGGGACCAAAATATGCATTAGAAGAGTTTACAGAGATTAAATCTATAGTGATTTGCTAAGTATATTTTTTGTTTGCAACTCTTTAGAAAAACGTATAGCTTGATTTCGACCTTGTGCTTTTGCCTGATAAAGTGCGAGGTCAGCTCTCTTAAGGAGAGATTTTGGATGATCGTTTTTATTTAATTTTGTCAATCCTATACTAATAGTAATTTTAGGGATTCCTTCTTTTTGAAAATTTTCTATGCTTTTACATAATCTTAATGCTTTTTTATGAGTATCTTCGATATTGGTATGGCGTAGGATGATAACAAACTCTTCTCCACCCCAGCGACCAAATATATCCCCTTCTCGTATGCTCTTTTTTACAAAGTTTGTAATTTCTTTTAAAACTTCATCTCCTACATCATGTCCATATTTGTCATTTACTTTTTTGAAGTGATCTATATCAAACATGATTAAACCAACTTTTTCTTTTCTTCTGCCTGAATATTTACAAAGTTTGTTTAAAACTTCATCTATTTTTTGTCTGTTATAAATACCTGTGAGACGGTCATGTTGTGCTTTATGTTCTAAAACTTTTTGTTGGATGAGTATTTCTGTGATATCATTAAAAGTAAGGATCGACCCACCTTCAGAACCATAACGATCTACATGAATTTGAAAAGCTTTTGCTTCCATATCCGCTCCAATCATATTGACAACTTTTTTATCTGATGGTAAAGTTTGTAAATATGATATCCAGTCAACATTCTTTGGTACGCGATCTAAATGAAAATAGTTTTTGTGTTTTAGGAAAAAAGTACAGATACAAGAGTGACTAGAAATCATTTCATTTACAGAATTGAAGCCAAAAAAATCAACAACTTTTTTATTCATCTCGATCATTTTTTCTCCATCTGTAATAACTATCATATTGTTTTGAGAATCTATGATAGTTTTTAGTTTTGTATTAGCCAAAGAGAGTTGTTTATTTTGCTTTTTTAATTTTTGACGAAATATTTTGCCTCTTAGATAATGTTCAAATAGTAAAAGCATTACTATACTTAAACTAAAAAATTCTATCCAAAAATCATAAGTAAATTCTTTAATGTGACTTTGTTTATTCCATGAAAGAATTGCAAATAAACTTACTTCTACGATTAACATTATAAAGAAGAGCATTTTATAATGCGAAAAAATGGTTATAAATTTCATAATAGTATAAATCGACCAAATAAGTTTTTGTTTTAGAATATGATAGAATATATCTTCAAAATTTATAAAGGGCACATCTAAAAACCCTAGGTATTCATAATGGGCATTGGAAAAGTAAGATTTTGCAAGAGATTTATG
>JALSQA010000043.1 GCA_026985685.1 Campylobacterales bacterium
CAAAGTAAAGTTAACTTAATATATAGCTAATTTAGTTATATAATTTATATTTTGAAAAGTTTGTCTAAGTTTACTTTGGTTAGAATAACTACGCATTATAATATTTTAAGGAGTTAAGAATGAGAATTTTAGCAAAAAGTTCTATTGTTTTGGCAGCTGTAGCTGCTATAGCGTTAAGTGGTTGTGCAGAGAAAAAAGTCTGCAATGCACCAGTAGCAAAAGTAGCGAAGGTTAGTGACAAAAGTGCTGAAATTGCAGCATTACAAGCTGAATTGGCTGCTGCAAAAGCAAAATCCGCAAAAGTTGTTACAGTAACAAAAACTGTAGCTGGACCAAATGAATTATATCCACCAAATGCTGAACCAGGTAAATGTTATGCAAGAGTTTTAACACCAGCAAAATATGAAGTACGTACAGAAAAAGTACTTGTAAAAGAACCAGGTGAAAGAATTGAAGTAATTCCAGCAAAATACGGATATAAAACAGAAAAAATTCTTGCTAAAGAAGCAAGTGAAAGAATTGTAGCAGTTCCTGCAACATACAAAACTGAAACAGAGAAAATTCTTGTTAAACCAGCAAGCGAAAGATTAATCAAAGTTCCTGCAAAATATAAAACAGTAACAGAGAAAATTCTTGTTAAACCAGCTGCAACAACTTGGAAAAGAGGTAGAGGTTTAGTTGAAAAAGTTAATGGTACAACTGGTGAGATCATGTGTCTTGTTCAAACACCACCTGTATACAAAACAATTACTAAAAAAGTACTTGTTACACCTGCAACAGTAAAAAGAGTACCAGTACCAGCTGTATACAAAACTGTAACAAAAAGAGTTGTAGCAACTCCAGCAACAACAAGAACTGTACCAGTACCAGCTGTATACAAAACTGTAAAAATTAGAACAGTTGTATCTCCAGCAACAACAAGAACTATTCCAATTCCTCCAGTATATAAAACTGTAACTAAGAGAGTTAAAGTTTCTGAACCAGTTTTACAATGGAAAGTTGTTAGATGTAGAACAGTTATTCATTAATAGCTAAAATACACATTTTGCGAGATAAAGAGCTTTTAGTTCTTTATCTCCTTTACATTTTCTAATCTTCTTTGATACAATGTGTTTATGCGTTGTATACTTTGCCAAAAAATCTCTTTATCTATCATCTGTCAAACTTGTCAAAATAATTTTTTAAAACCAAGCAAATCTATGCGTATTTTAGAAAATGGTACAAAAGTATATAGCTTCTACAAATATAAAGATATACAAATGCTATTAAAAACCAAACATACATATATTGGTGCAGCTGTTTATCATATATTGGCTATGAACTCTTTTTATCATTTTAGTAAAGAATTTAGTTTTGAAAAGTTATCTATAGTTCCTATTGATGATATAGCAAAAAGTGGCTATTCGCATACTGCTATATTGGCAAAAGTTTTACAAAACAGAGAAAATAAAATTTATTTTAATACCCTAAGAGCACAAAATAAAATAAATTATTCTGGTAAAAAATTATCATATAGAATAAACAATCCTAGAAATTTTATTTTTTCTGTAAAAAATTTAGAAAATATTGTTTTAATTGATGATATTATTACTACAGGAACAACCATTTTGGAAGCTGTGAAAACAATTGAAAAAGTATCCCCAAGTCCCTTATTTGCGTTAACTTTAGCAGATGCAAGAGACCTCTAAGTGGCTATTAGATAAAATATCTAAATTTACATAAACAAAAGGTAAAAAAATGGCCAATAACCTTTTTGAAAATGGTGACAATATAGACGATATCGCCATTGAAAATTCTATTCAGACAAGTTATTTAGATTATTCTATGAGTGTTATTATCGGACGGGCTTTGCCTGATGCCCGTGATGGTTTGAAACCAGTACATAGAAGAATTCTTTACGCAATGAATGAACTCAATCTTAGTTCACGTGCTCCTTATAAAAAATCAGCAAGAATTGTCGGTGATACGATAGGTAAATATCATCCACATGGAGATAATGCTGTTTATGATGCTTTGGTTCGTATGGCACAACCATTTTCGATGAGAATTCCTTTGATAGATGGTCAGGGAAACTTTGGTTCGATAGATGGTGATAACCCAGCAGCAATGCGTTATACAGAAGCTAGAATGACAACACTCTCTGAAGAGCTTTTAAAAGATATAGATAAAGATACAGTAGATTTTGTACCAAACTATGATGATTCATTAAGTGAGCCAGATGTACTTCCTGCAAGAGTTCCTAATCTTCTCTTAAATGGTTCAAGTGGTATTGCAGTTGGTATGGCAACAAACATACCACCACATCGCTTAGATGAAATTGTAGATGCTTTGTTATACATGCTTGACGAAAAAGATGTTTCAACAGAAGCACTTTTAGATATTGTAAAAGGTCCTGATTTCCCAACTGCTGGTGTGATTTATGGCAAAAAAGGTATACGTGATGCTTATACTACTGGACGTGGTCGTGTAAAAATACGTGCTAAAACTCATATTGAGAAAAAAGGGCAAAAAGATGTAATTATCATCGATGAACTTCCTTACCAAGTGAATAAAGCAAGATTAGTTGAAAATATTGCAAATTTGGTTAAAGATAAACAAATTGATGGTATTAGTGAAGTTAGAGATGAGAGTGATCGTGAGGGTATGCGTGTTGTTATTGAACTAAAACGTGATGCCATGAATGAAATAGTTCTTAATAATCTTTATAAATCTACATCAATGCAGATGACATTTGGTGTTATTTTATTGGCGATTGTAAACAAAGAGCCAAAAATATTTACTCTTTATGAACTTTTAGATCTGTTTTTATCTCATAGAAAAACAGTAATTATACGTCGTACTATTTATGAACTTGAAAAAGCAAAAGCAAGAGCACATATCTTAGAAGGTCTGAAAATTGCACTAGACAATATAGATGAAGTAATCAAAGTAATCCGTGCTAGTAAAGATACTCCAGAAGCAAAAGAAGCTTTGGTTGAAAGATTTGGTTTAAGTCTTGTACAGGCATCTGCTATATTGGATATGAAATTACAACGTTTGACAGGTCTTGAGAGAGATAAAATTGAAGCTGAATTAGCTCAATTGATGAAAGAAATCGATCGTTTAAGCAGCATCCTTAAAAGTGAAGAGTTGTTAAATGCTTTGATAAAAGAAGAATTAGAAGAGATTAAAAATAAATTTTCTACACCTAGACTTACAGAAATAGTTGAAGATTATGATGAAATTGATATAGAAGATTTGATACCAAATGAACCAATGGTTGTAACTATAACGCATCGTGGTTATATCAAAAGAGTACCTCTGAAAATGTATGAAAAACAAAAACGTGGAGGAAAAGGCAAAACAGCAGTAACAACATATGAAGATGATTTTATAGAAAATTTCTTTACTGCCAATACTCATGATACACTGATGTTTGTAACAAACTTTGGACAGCTTTACTGGCTTAAAGTTTATCGTATACCAGAGGGAAGCAGAACTGCCAAAGGAAAAGCAGTTGTTAATCTCATCAGATTACAACCAGATGAAAAAATAAAATCAATTATTCCAACAACAGATTTTGATGAAAAAAGGTCATTGGCATTTTTTACCAAAAATGGTATTGTTAAACGTACAAGTTTAGATGAATTTAAAAATATCAGAAGTGTTGGTGTAAAAGCTATCACACTTCAAGAAAATGATGAACTAGTAACTTCTCAAATCATTGAAGAAGATCATAAATTTATATTTATTGTAACAAAAAAAGGTATGTGTATACGTTTCCCTTACACTGAAGTAAGAGAAATGGGACGTACTGCAAAAGGTGTCACTGGTATTAAATTCAAAACTGAAGGTGATGAAGTTGTTGGTGCTGTTGTAATTAAAAATGAATCTCAAGAGATTTTGGCATTGAGCGAGAAAGGTATTGGTAAACGAACAGAAGTTTCCGAATATCGAGAACAAAAACGAGGCGGTAAAGGTGTTATCGCTATGAAATTAACAGCCAAAACAAAAGATCTTGTAGGTGTTGTTATCGTAAATGAAGAAAAAGACCTCATGATATTAACAAGTAGCGGTAAAATGATACGTGTTGATATGCAACTTATACGAAAAGCAGGTAGAAATACTAGTGGTGTTATCGTAGTTCGCACAGAGACTGATGACATTGTTGCTAGTATGGCACGTTGTCCTAAAGAAGAGAAAGAAGATCAAAATATACTTGAAGAGGAGTAAAACATACTCCCTCTTCAAAATATTACCAAACTAACTACAAAAGCTTAAAATAAATAATTAGATGTCATATTAAACAAATTCATGTTATATTAAAACATAAAGGGCAACGATAAAAGCCTTAAAGACAAAGCAAGGGGTATAATGCATGAAAATTGCAATAGTTGAAGATGATATCAACATGAGAAAATCTCTTGAGATTTCATTAAGTGAATATGAAAATTATGAAATTCACTCTTTTAAAAATGCAATGGATGCATTGAAAAAAATTGATTCATCATATGAGTTGATAATTACTGATATTAATATGCCACGTATGAATGGACTGGAGTTTATAAAAGAGATACATTTTAAATGTTCTATTATAATCATGACAGGCAATGCAACACTTGGAAATGCGATAGAATCGATACGTTATGAGAATGTAAAAGACTTTTTGACAAAACCATTTGAGATTGATAGTTTGGTTAAAGCGATAAAGCGTATAGAAAAAGTTAAAGAAGTTCATGAAGCATATGAAAAGCGATATATTACAAAAGATAGACGAACAGGTAAGGCAGATACAAGAAAAATTAAACTTGAAAGACGAAAACAAGGAAGTGATCGTAGAAAAAAATTTTATGGTTCAAGTGAAAAATTAGATAAAATAAAAAATACATTAAGTAAAGCAGCTAAAACAGATGCTTCAATTATGTTACTTGGTGAAAGTGGTGTAGGTAAAGAGCTGTTTGCAAAATATATTCATGAAGAATCACCTAGGTATGCAGGTCCTTTTATTCC
>JALSQA010000044.1 GCA_026985685.1 Campylobacterales bacterium
TTCATTAAAAAGAGAAGGTTTTATTCCGGCTATCTCTGTGCATAGCCCATATTCTACACATCCTATTTTGGCAAAAAAAGCACTACATATCGCTAAAAATGAAGACATGATTGTATCGACACATTTTATGGAGAGTAGGGCGGAGCGAGAGTGGATAGATAGCGGGGTGGGTGATTTTGTAACATTTTTTCAAGATTTCGCCCCAAATAGCAAACCTGTCAATAGTGCGATGGGATATTTGGAACTTTTTGAAGGAATCCACACTCTTTTCACTCACGCAACATATTCGACTAAAGAAGAACTTGAAAAGATGCAAGATATAGGATATATCACGCACTGTCCAGTATCAAACAGGCTTTTAAACAATGGTTGTTTAAGGATTGAAGAAGTTGATAAACTCACTTTGGGAACTGATGGATTAAGCTCAAATAACTCATTGAATCTTTGGGATGAAATGCGAATGGCACTGATGATGCATACACAACACTCCCCCCACACATTAGCCAAAAAGCTACTTCTAGCAGCCACACTTCATGGAGCTAAAAGTTTAAGTCAAAATAGTGGTGAAATAGCAGTAGGAAAAGATGCTGATATCATCATCACTCGATTACCAGATCATGTAAAAGATGACGAAATGCTAGCACTTCTAACTATACTTCATGTTAAAGATATAGAAGAAGTTTATATCGCAGGGGATAGTATTAAGATATAGAGTGAAATATATACACTCTATATATCTTAAGCGTCATATATATGTTGTTTATTGAACTTTTGTGCTAGCAGGGCGTAAAAGAGTGCTCTTTTTTTGTTTCTGTTGGATGTTCCCATTTTGTTGCATACTTCTTTGATCGCATCATCGAGAACTTTATCGTCATCACTAAGAGCCAATTTTTTTCGTAAGAAGTTTGCTTTTACTGTATCCATTTCACTTTTTTGTGAACATGAAACTGACTCTGAATCTTTTTTGTAGATTGATGGTCCTAAACCTTTTGTAACTTTTGCAAGAAAGTCTGATGGGATATCTAAGCCTAGTTTTTTAGCTTCCTCTTGGTAGCTTGCTATTTTATCATCTAATTTACTCATATGAACTCCTTTTTTGTGAGATTTGTAAGAGTATAACATGAGTAAAATTTCTCATAAATTAAATAATTTTATTATATTTTTATGTTTATATCTTTTGGCATTGTTATTACTACACAAACTGATATTAGATCAGTTTGTGTTTGTATTATTGTAATGGTGGGATGTTAAAGTTCGCTTCTTGTGCTGGAGTTTTGCCGATGTAATCAGGCACTGTATTAAAGACATTTGCAGCTACAACTAACACTAAACCTATACCTAAACATAAAATGATCACTTCTCGTACTGTTTTACGTTTTTCCTGACTCTCATTTCCATTAAAATCTTCGATGTTTTCTAACATTGGTTCCATATTTTCCCCTTATATATGTGATAGGATGTTATTATAACAGGGAATCAACAATATAAAAAGAATAATAGGATAAAAAGTGTTTTATTTAAAAACAATGTTACATTTATACACAAATTATCTTTTAATAATTTTTATCCAAAAACTTCTGTACTCAAATATCTCTCTCCTGTATCACATAAAATAGTAACGATCCTTTTACCTGGATTTTCTTTAGCAACTTGCATTGCTGCGTATACATTTGCACCTGAGGATATACCTACGAGTAAACCTTCTGTACTCGCTAGTTGTCTTGTTGTATTTATTGCATCGTCATTGGAAACTGTGATGATTTCATCATAAATATCTTGATTGAGTATTGGTGGGATAAAACCTGCTCCGATACCCTGGATTTTGTGTGGTCCACCTGGATGTCCGCTAAGAATCGCAGAATCTTTTGGTTCTACTGCAACGACTTTTAGATTTGGTATGAGTTTTTTTAACTCTTCTCCTGTTCCTGTGAGAGTACCACCTGTACCAACTGCCGCAACAAAGATATCTACTTGTCCTTCTGTATCATTGTATATCTCTATAGCGGTTGTCATTCTATGGATTTGTGGATTTGCTGGGTTTGAGAATTGTCCTAATATGATGGAATTTTTAATCTCTTTTTGTAGCTGTTTGGCTTTGTTGATTGATCCATTCATTCCTTCTTCTTTGGGTGTCAATTCCAATATCGCTCCAAAAGCTGATAAAATCTTTCGTCTTTCTATACTCATAGATTCTGGCATAGTAAGTATCAGGCGTATACCCATTGAAGCACATATACTAGCTAGTGCGATGCCTGTATTACCACTTGTTGGTTCTATGATGGTGGTATTTTCATCTATCTTTTGATGTTCTATGGCATCTTTAATCATATTAAAACCAATACGATCCTTTACTGAACTTGTTGGATTTAAAAATTCACATTTTCCTATGATAGTAGCACCACTAATAGTGGATGCATGATTTAGTCGTATGAGTGGTGTGTTTCCTATGAGTTGAGTTATGTTATTTGCAATTTTCATGTATCTTCCTAAAATAAGTTTTTATTATTATATCATATTTTGATAGAAAAAATTAAAATAAAAATAGAAGCTGCCGATGTTAGTCATTATTAATATTAGGTGTGCATATGAAGTTTTTGATTTTATTACTGATTGTTGTGGGAGTTTCTTTTGCCTCTAGTGGTGATAAATATTATTTCAATATGAAAAAACATGCTTTTGAATATTATGATCATGGCAAAGAAAAACAGGCAATAGTTTATGTTAAATCTTTTTTAAAATCTTATCCAAAAAATATACGTGCAAAAAATCTTTTGGCTGTTTTTTATTATTGGCAAGGTCAAAAAGATCAAGCTAAAAAACTTTTAACAGATATCTTAAAAGTAGAAGATTTTAAACCTGCAAAGAAATTATTAGCAAAGATTGACAAAAGTTACCATCCTAAAACATTTTCAAGAAAATCAAATAACAGTGTTGAAAAAGATTTGGATTATATGCTTAAATATGTAGGTAAAAATCCTGAAAATATAGCAGATAGAAAGTTTTTGGTAAATTACTTTATATCTGTAAATGATACAAAACGTGCAATTGCTATGGCAAAAGAGATTTTGCGGGTTAATCCTGATGATATAGAGATGCTGTCATTTGTAAAAAAAGAGGGTGTTGTGACTCCTGAAAAATCTATTACACCTGTTCAATCAGCACAGACCAAAGATGAAGCCATCGCTATTTTAAATGATTATTATCAAGCTAATTCATATGATCGCTTTATCAATCTCTATAAAGCTTTGAATGATAAAAGAGAGTATATACCAAGTTACATTCATTTGCAAGCACTAAATGCAGCTGTGTCATTACACAAGTATCCTTTGGCAAAAAAGATTTTATTGGAAAATAATTTTGAACCTAGTGTGCATCTTCAAGAGTTCAAAGAGTTGATAGACCAAAAACTCAAACTTGCAAATCTGTATCTTGTTGATTGATTTTTGGTTGATAACCTATGTCATGAAGATAAGGGCGTATTTTTGGAGGAATAGACATCTTCCTATATAACTCTTTAGTTTTTTTATCCATATTTGTTGATAAATAAGGAGAGATGTATATCTTTTCACTACTCCAGGCAATAACATATTTATCAGAGATTACGATATCTTTGTGATTTAAAACTTCATCTTTTTGTGCTTTTGACAGGATATAGCCTTTATATTTTAAAATCTTATCTATTTGTCTGATATTTGTTGTCTCATGTGGATCTCTTTTTAAAATTACAAGCTCTTGTATCTCTTCTATGATATTTAAATCAAATAAAATATCTTTATCTTCTTTTAGGTATTGAAAACTTTTTTGGATTCCCTTTTTATACTTTTTTAATAATGGATTAGAAAAATCATGACGAAATATATTTCTTTTGTATTTTGGATCAAAATTACTCTCATCTATAAAATAGTCTATATTATTTTCATCAAGATAATTTTGTAATGAGTCTTTATCTGTATCTATCAAAGGTCTGATGAGTTTGTAACTTTTTCTATCCTCTATCTCATCAAAACCTAGCATCTCTACAAGTCCCGCACCTTTGGTAAGTTGCATCAAAAACCACTCTAATTTATCATTTAAATGATGGGCTGTTATGAGATTTTTGTAATTATGTTTTTGGATTAAATCTTCAAAAAAATCATATCTTATTTTTCTGGCATTATGTTCAAAGTTTTTGTTTAGGAGTGTTATATCTTTTATATAACAGTTTTTATTATATTTTATAGCAAGTTTTTTTGCATGATTTGCTTCATCTTTTGAACTCTCTCTTGTGTTATAATTGACTAAAGCAATATCAAATGAAATATTTTTTTTAAGTAAAATAAAAAAAAGTGCACTAGAGTCTACTCCCGCCGAGAAGGCAAGGAGATTTTTTTGATTTTGGAGTGCTTCAAGACTCTTTTGTGAGAGTAGCAACTAATTTATCTCCTGCAACTTGTGTTACTTTTGCTTTGTAGGTTTTTCCGATTACTGGTTCATTATTTGTTTCATTTTCATTGATCAATATCTCACCGTCGATATCTTCAGCCCATGAAAGCTTTTTTGCTCCTAAAAAGAACTCATGTTCACTGCTTTGCCCACAAACTACAATATCTATCTCTTTGTTCATTTCATTTTGAAGTGATTTTTGAATTTTTTTATCTATTATTTTATTTAGTTTAGCTATACGTTTATCTATGATATCAGATGGGATTTTTTCCTCTTCCATCCTCTGTGCTTTGGTACCTTCTTCATCAGAATAAGCAAAAACATTAATTCTATCAAAATCAAAATCTTTTAAAAAATCACAAAGTTCTTTAAAATCTTCATCTTTTTCTCCAGGATGTCCAGCTATGATGGAAGTACGTACAAAAGCATCTGGTGCATTTCTCATGATCTTTAATTGATGTTTTATGATTTTTTGTCCACTACCTCTTTTCATGATTTTGAGCATATTTTCACTGATAT
>JALSQA010000045.1 GCA_026985685.1 Campylobacterales bacterium
CACCCACATACAGCACCATCTGAAAAGGAAATTCATCATAACTTTCATAGATGAGTGAAGCGTATTTGAGCATTCTTTTTGGCATGAGTGTGTCGTTTATGGATTGGATCTCTAAGTGAAAAAGTGTATCATCTTCAAGTCTTGTCAAAAGATCAACTCTTCTCTCTTCTACCTTTGGAAAACTTGTTTCTAAAACTTCTTTGATCTCTTTGTTTACTAAAAGTTTGATGAGAGTTCTTGGAACTTCATGAAATAGCTCTCTTAAAGTTCTATCATAGACAAATGTTTCTGAATGATCTGGCATGAGATACTCCTTTTGGTGATGGGAGTATTTTAGCAACTATTTTTTACTTTGTTAATTAATATTTCATTTTGAAATATTTTTTATAAAAGCTCTATCTTAAAACAACAAAATTAGAAAATCTAATTTCAAGCTCCATTTAACTCATTCCAAGCTCCAGCTTGGAACGATATTTGAAATTTATTTTTTTATCATTCTTTTTGGCTTTAATCTCATCATAGGCTTTTCGACAAAATGCCATGATAATACAGCAAACAACATCGTTATAACAAAACCACTTAACAAATACCAAAGCATTGAAATTTGTGGATAGTGATATATGATTGACTGCTGCACAGGAAATGCATAGATATAAAATCCATATGAATAGTCAGCTTTGTTAAATATTTTCAGGAAATGTGCATGAGAAAAGCCAAAAGACAAAACTAAAAAAGGTATCAAAAAAAGTGAGACAACAGAATAAAAACTACCCCATTGATGTATAAAAAGCAAAAAAAGCATTCCAATCACAAATGTTTCAAATGAAAAAAATCTTTTGATATTCCAGTGATACATCACAGCACCTGCCCAGAAAAAAGTTCCAACAATAAAAAGTTGTCTTAAATCTGTTCCATAAACGACAACCATTTCTTTTGTTTCTCTTGCCCAGATTATGGTAACGATAGAAAATATAATAAATGCCACTAATACAATATATTTGATATACTTTTTCCCCTGTGCAAATATTGCCACTAAAATATACATAAAAAACTCAACAGGCAATGACCACAATGAACCATTCACTGCATTTGGCACATGATTGTGTTCAAAAACTCCTGGCAAATAAAATGATATATATAAAAAGATATCTCTTAAATATAACCAAATAAAAGAACTTGTAAAATACTCATTCAAAGGCAATGTGGTCATCCAAGGACCTAATACAAAAACCGACAACAATACCACAACGATAAGTGCAGGAAATATTCTCAATGCTCTTTTAGCAAAATATCGTTTTAAGGAGGGATCCAAATCCCAACTCATAGAGATCAGATATCCACTGATTGCAAAAAAGATAAAAAGCCCTAACTCATGTGTTAGTCCAAAATGGGGCACTTCCCTACCAGATAACACATAAGCATGTCCATAAAAAACAAGAAAAGCAGCAAAGAGTCTTATAAAGTTAAAATGATTCGCTTCGTGTTTGGTTTCAATTTTCATATTTGCTATTTTGCTTTCACTATTTTCGTAACTTGTGATAAACTTTTTTGAAAAAGTTATAAAATCTATACAAAAACGGAACTCTCGCAATCACATTTTTGACACCTTCTCTCGAAACTGTCATCACATTAATCGACTGACTCAACTCCCTGTAACACGCTACAACATCTGCCGGTGTCATCTCAACTTTTAAATTGCGTTGTTTTTCGACTGCTTTTTGATAGTAAGCATCCAACTCCTCTTGCCTTTTTTGGGTATGTTCTTCATGATAAGGCACTCTGTATAAAGAGGTGGTTTTTTCTATATATTTGAAATCATGTTCCATCGAGTATCTCGTCCAAAGATTCCAATCTTCGAGATTGTCCAAAGACTCATCAAAGCCACCATACTCATCATACAGACTTTTTTTAAATAGAATAGATTGAATAGGAATGAAGTTATTGTACCACATCAGACAGCGAGAAAAAGGCTGACGGTAAATCACATCATGCATTTTTTCCTCATATACAAGTGGATTTTTAGAGATCACTTTTGTTGAAACCTGAAATGCCGAAGTATACGCAGCTGCAAACTCTTCATGCTTCTCCAGTTCACTCACAAGAACCTCTATATGATCAGCAAAAAAGAGATCATCATCATCTAAAAATACAATATACTTTCCAGTAGCATTTTGCAATCCTACATTGCCACCAACACAGCGACCGGCTTTTGGCATGGCAACATATTTGATCTCTTTTATATTTTCACTTTGCACAGACTCTACAAACTCTTTCGCATCATTTGTACCATCCTCAACGACGATCAACTCGATATTGCCATAAGTTTGATTTTTGATACTCGCTACCGCTTCTTTCAGATAACCAATTCTCTGACAACAAGTACGCACAATCACAGAAACTAGTGGCATAGTATCCAAACTATTGGAGTAGGCATAAAAAGCACCATCACGGATAAATTCGTAATCCCAAAGCAAAAACTTATAGTGTATATCTTTTCTCTTTTTTCGTGTTCTGAGAAAATAGGAAGCTTTTTTGACAATATCTACTAAATTTTGCAACAACTTCCATCTCTGAGATTCAATCTGTTTTGGTAAAGCAAAAAGCCCCATATACAAGAAAAGACCTTTTCCAATCGCACGAATACCACCATAACGCAAACGCAAAAGTACATTGGAGGAGGTACTGCCCAAAAACTGCAACTCTTTGACTTGATTTGCCACTTCGTAAGTATAGTGCCAACAGACAGCTTTTGGAAAATATTTGAGTCGGTATCCATTATCTCTGAGTCGGTAAGAGATCTCAACATCTTCTCCATACATAAATATCTTCTCTTCATACCCGCCGATCTCTTCCAAAGCACTCCTGCGAAACAAAATACATGCACTACTCGACCAGTTGGTCTCTAAAGTTACTGGATTATAATACTTTGGATGTTCATATGGCTTTTGACGCATCTCCCAAGACGCTACATCCTCTTTATCACTACTGGCAAAAGCAACAATCTTCTCAAGTGCATCTTTTTCAAACTCCAGATCAACATTACTCACCAAAAGAAAATCAGACTTTGCTTTTTTGATATTGTTATTATGCCCCGCACCAAATCCATTATTGGTTCTCTGTTCGATGACAATCGAAGCAAAACTTTCACCATAAAGCTTTTTCATATCTAATAATTTTTTATAGGTATCATCTGTTGAACTGTTATCTGTTATATATAGATTAATCGATTCCAAAGGATAATTTTGATTTTTCAGTGAAGTAAAAAAACTATCGAGCCATTTGGCAGAATTATATGTAACTATGGAAATATCTAAAGATTTCATGAGTTATCCCTGTTTTTTAGAAAAAAAGGGAGAATATTTTTTATTCTATTTTTAATCCTCATAGATTCCGCAAGCTCTTCTAGTTGTGAAATTGTTTTATGGAGATTTTGGATTTGGAGTTCTTTTTCTTCCAAACTAAGCAATTTTACATCCCTTACATCAGAGATGAAATCATAATACAACTCAACTTTTTGAACTTTTCTCTCTTCTTTCATTTTTACTATTATCTGTGGATCAAAGTGTGAGAAAGTCAAAGTATTTTCTTTGTGCATTACTCCATTATGGTTTACCTGTTCAAAACCAACCACTTTTTCATCAATGATAATTTTTGATAATTTTATTTTCAAAGGATATTCCAAAGGGTCTATTCGTATAGATTTTACATTTTCTATCGGCTTTTCTAATACAAACTGAATCTTTTTATCACTCTTATAAGAATATAGAGTTTGTCTCATTTCATGGTCGTTAAATCCTTGTCCCGTATCATAAAAAAGCAGTGCAGACTCTTTTTTATCTAAATCAACTATCTTTGTAGTAATCTTCTTTTTAGTTTCTATGATAAATTGATACACTTCACCATATTCATGAGAAAAAAGAGTAGCAGCTACACTATCATCTACATCATTATAACTATTTCCAAACTCTGTCTCTTCAGGTTTAGCAAAACTAGCAGTTTCATAAGCTATCTGTAACCCACACTGTTTGATAAAATCATCAATACTTTTTTTTGTAAAAAACCGTATATGCGTATTGTCTAACAGTCCTGTATCATGATAAGTAAATCTATTATCCAACAACTCTATGATGATAGAATTATGAGCGATATTTGGCAAGGAGATCAAGACACTGCCATCTTCTTTGAGGAGTGTTTTTGCTTTTTTCAATACCTCTTCAGGCTTATAGAGGTGCTCTAACACATCCGCAAACACGATATAATCAAAAGAGAAATCGCTATATTGTTGCAACCAAGCATACTCTTCTATACTGCCGACAACGATCTCTTCTGAATATTTCGCTGCATCTTGTGCCGCTTCCGGATCCAATTCGACCGTATATACTTTGCAGCCCATCTGCTCTTTTAGATATTTTGTCATTCTGCCATTTGCAGGTCCAAACTCAAGAACCATGCTATTTGGCTTCATTCTCTCTATGATAAGGGATAAACTATTTCTACTATCGATATCCAAATCAAAATTATATTTGCTCATAACTAAACTCAATCTCCTCAGGATATAAAGAAACTATACATCCATCTATGTTATCTTTTGACATTATAATTGATACAGATGTCGCATCGTGTATCCAGTGCTGCTGTATATGATTTTGTTGTGTTCCTTCTGAAAGTGCCACTGTAACACTATACTCTCTTGGGAAAATTTTAGGCACTTTAAATCTAATCTCAACTCTGTTTGTACTATCTTTAGGAACGCTTCTAATCTCACTTTTATACATATATGAATTAAATGTGATGATGTCATTGTTGAGTGGATCTTTGAACAAAACACCAATACCCACATCAAAAAGATCGATCTTTGTCGTAAATTCACAAACGAAGCGTACCCACTCACCCTGCTTTAGTATCGT
>JALSQA010000046.1 GCA_026985685.1 Campylobacterales bacterium
TAAAAAAATAATCCTAATGATGACCATAAAAATATATGATTTCTATTTTTATAAAATAGATAAACTGTTAATGGTATTGTTGCCAACAAATGCAAAGCAAATTCATTAGGATCCCCTGTACCACCTGTGCGTCTAAATGTCCATTGTGTTATGGGGTCATTAAAAATAGAAATAATAGATGATGCTACAACACTCAACCATATAAAATAAAGCAATTTTTCAAAATCATTATAATATGTAACGTAAATAAAAACTACTAAAATTGGAAGTATAACCAATAAACCTTGTGATAAAGTGATAATCTCAGCCATAGAATTAATGAATATAATTGTTGTAAAAGTAAACAAAAAGAGATAAAAAAACTTTATCACAAGATTTTTTGGTTTTGTCAAATCTAAAAATAATTCTTGAATATTAACAATAAAGAAAAAACCAAAAATTGCTTTTAAAGCAAAATCACCTGCAACTTTATCTACCACAAAATCATCATTGATAACACCAAATATCAACAAAAAAAGTGAGATGTCTTTTAGTAGTCTAAGGTTCATGTTCTTCCTTTATTTCTGTTTTTTAAGCAACAGGCACTTTTCTTTTCACATCTAGTTTACAAAAAGTAAGTACTTCTTTGTCTTGATCTATTTCAATATCAATAAACTCTTTATGACTCACTAAAAAGACAATAATATCAGCTTCATCAATAGCTTTTTGATAATCAACTATTTCAAAATCAGAGAATACTTTTATATTTGGTTCAACTGCCATTACATCAACACCATCAGCTATCAACCGTCTTGTAATATATAATGCTGGTGATTCTCTAAGGTCATCAATATCAGGTTTAAAAGCCAATCCCATACAAGCTACTTTTGCTTTTTTACCTTCTTCTTTTTCAAAAAGCAATGCTTGATTTTTGATCTTTTCAACTACCCACTCTGATTTATAGTCATTTACTTCTCTAGCTGTTTTAATGATATTTGCATCACCTTTTGCTGCATCAACAATAAACCATGGATCAACTGCGATGCAATGACCACCTACACCACATCCAGGCTGTAAGATATTAACACGAGGGTGTCTATTTGCAAGCTCTATTAATTCCCAAACATTTATACCAAATTTTTCACTTAACATTGATAGTTCATTTGCAAAAGCTATATTTACATCTCTAAAACTATTTTCTGTTAATTTTGCCATTTCGGCAGTTCTAGCATCTGTTTCAAGTACTTCACCTTTAACAAATGTTTTATAAAAAGCAGCAGTTTCTTTTGTAGCTTCTTTTGTTGTTCCTCCAACTATTCTATCATTGTGTACTAACTCATGCATGATTTTACCTGGAAGTACTCGTTCTGGACAATGTGCAAAATGAATAACAGAAGTATCAACACCCTCTTTTTTTAGTGTTTCTTCCATAAGATCAGTAGTTCCAACTGGAGAAGTAGACTCTAAAATTACAATATTACCTTCTTTGACATAAGGAGCTATACTTTTTGTAGCACTCACAATATAATCAACATTTGGAACATGATTATCTTTAAATGGCGTTGGTACAGCGATAATAAACACATCAGCAGGTGCAGGTTTTGTATCTGCTTTCATGTTTCCAGAATTTACAGCAGATTGTACAAAAGTATCAAGATCTGGTTCTACAATATGTATTTTCCCTTGATTGATTGTATCTACTGTTGATTGTACAACATCAACACCATGTACTTTATAGCCTCTGTTTGCCAATAATGAACCAGTTGGTAATCCAATATAACCAAGTCCCATCACACATATTTTTTCTATTTTCATCTCATTTTCCCTTTTAAAAAACTAACTATTCGTTCACAAGCTTTACCATCTCCATATGGATTGTGTGATTTTGACATTGTATGATAAGATTTTTCATCTTCAAAAAGTTTTGTACATTCGTCAATAATCTGCTGTATATCTGTTCCAACAAGTTTTACTGTACCTGCTTTAAGAGCTTCTGGTCTCTCTGTCGTGTCACGCATAACCAAAACAGGCTTACCTAAACTAGGTGCTTCTTCTTGTATACCACCACTATCAGTTAATATAAAATATGAATGATTCATCAAATAAACAAACGGCTCATAATCTAATGGTGGAATTAAAAAGACATTCTCTACATCAGACAAAATCTCTTTAACCGGTTTTTGCACATTTGGATTTAAATGTACTGGATACACAATATCAGCTTCAGGATGTTGTTTGGCAACTGTTTTTAAAGCTTCACAAATATTTAAAAACCCTTGACCAAAATTTTCACGCCTATGTCCTGTAACTAAAACCAACTTCTTATTTTTATCAACGATGTAACCTTTTTGAGCAATAAGATCTTGAATTTTGCCTTCTAAAGCTTCATCACTCTCAAATCTTTTTACAACACTTACCAATGCATCAATCACAGTATTACCTGTTACGATTACATTTTCTATATCGACATTTTCTTTTAAAAGATTAGATTCACTCTCTTTTGTTGGAGCAAAATGAAATGATGTCAATCGTCCTGTTACTTGACGATTTCCCTCTTCTGGCCATGGTGAATATGTATTGCCTGTGCGAAGTCCAGCTTCTACATGACCAACTGGAATTTTTTGATAAAATGAGGCAAGAGAAGTTGCTAATGTTGTTGTTGTATCTCCGTGTACTAGAACAACATCTGGTTTAGCTTCTTCCAAAACATCTTTTAATCCAAGTAAAATATTTGAAGTAACTTCATAAAGATTTTGTCCTGGCTTCATGATGTTTAAATCATAATCAGGTTTTATATCAAACAAATCTAAAACTTGATCTAGCATTTCCCTATGCTGTGCAGTTACACATACAATCGTATCAAAATCATTATCTAATTCAAATGCTTTTACCAATGGTGCCATTTTAATAGCTTCAGGTCTTGTCCCAAAAACGAGCATTACTTTTTTCAAATCTTTTTTTCCCATTCCAATCCTGTCTTACATATA
The DNA here is from genome assembly GCA_026985685.1 of Campylobacterales bacterium. Lineage (GTDB taxonomy): Bacteria > Campylobacterota > Campylobacteria > Campylobacterales > QNZT01 > QNZT01. Next base: position 2,967 of record JALSQA010000046.1, read on the forward strand.
AGTTCTAAATCATCATACTTGGGTTCCCATTTCATGATGTTTTTTATTTTACTGTTATTTGATATCAATATCGCTGGATCACCCGCACGTCTTTCTTTCATTTCAACAGGAAAATCAACTCCACTTACTTTTTTCATAGTTTCAAGTACCTCTTTTACACTAAAACCATGTCCATAACCACAATTAAATACACCACTTTTTTTAGTCTCATCAAGATATTCTAATGCTTTAATATGTGCAGATGCCAAATCTTCAACATGAATATAATCTCGAATACATGTTCCATCTTCTGTAGGATAATCATCTCCAAAGATAAACATTTTATCTCTTTTCCTCAATGCTGTTTCAGCCGCTACCTTGATCAACAAAGTTGCATCTTTTGTAGATTGCCCTATTTTCCCATCGACACTTGCACCTGCAACATTAAAATAACGAAGTGCTATATAATTAAAATCTTCATAAGCAAATGCAGTATCCTTTAGAACTGTTTCACTCATTAATTTACTACTTCCATAAGGATTAATTGGTGCAGTTTCACTCTCTTCTGTAACAGGAACTTTATCTATAGTTGGTTCTCCATAAACCGCGGCTGTAGAAGAGAAAATAAATTTTGTTACACCATGATTTACACACTGTTTAATAACATTTGCAGTATTTGCAGTATTATTCAAATAGTATTTAAGAGGATCTGTAACACTTTCAGGCACAACTAAACTCGCTGCAAAATGGATTACAGCATCATAATTGCCTTCTTTAAATATCTTTTCTATTAATTCAAAATCACTTAAATCAGCTTCAATAAATTTACCATAAAGTATTGATTCTTTAAATCCTGTAACAAGATTATCTAAAACAGTTATTTCATGATCGGTCTGTTCGCCTAATTGCTTTACAACATGACTTCCGATATAGCCTGCACCTCCAGTAACTAATATATTCATTTAGCTCTCCTGCAATAATTTATTAACTATATCGACCATTTTTATACTTTGTGTTTCACGAATAAAGTTTTGAGCAATAAACCTTTGATTAAAATCTGAAATTTGAGTAGGAGCATCTTTATATTTTTTAATAGCAACTTCTAAAGCTTTGACATCACCAGGATTTATTGTTGTACAATTTTCTAATTGATTAACAAAATTTCTAGCTTCTCCCAATCCTGCATAAATGATAGGTAAGCCTGTTGAAGCATATTCATAAAGTTTTGATGGCATAGCAGCTTTGAATTTTTCATCAAGTTGGGCAAAAAGTATAGAACTTTTTTCATAAAATGTATTGATTTCAGAACGATTTACTTTTCCAAAAAAAGTAATATTATGAATTTGATTTTTTCGGGCATAATTTTTTAATTCTTGATATTTATTACCCTCACCTACGATATTAATCTGAATATCTTTCATCTTTTTAGCTATGTCTACAAGTACTTTTATATTTTGGGCTATACCAACATTTCCTATATATGTTAGTGTAAATGGTTTTTTATCATCAAATTTTAATTGACTTAAATTTTCAAATTTATTTTCTTCTATGCCATTGGTAATTTTTTCAATTCTTGCATTTTTAATATACTTTTTAATCCAGTTATATTCATGATTATTCGTAACACTAACATAATCATATATACTAATTGTATGAATCATAAATTGCGTGATAACTTTTTTAACAAGTTTATTATACAAAGAACTTTCATATATATATTCCCAAACCAAATCACGAATATCTATAACTTTCTTTCCACCGACAAGCAATCCTACAGAAGGAATAATAAACATTTGAGGAGATGTAGCAATTGTAATATCACTACTAAATTTTTTACTTTTCAAAGCTAACATGATCGCATACCAGAGCTCATGAATAGCCCTGGTATAAAATTTTTCACTATCATATTCTTTTTGATAAATATAATAAACACTAACATTTTTACTAAATTGAA
>JALSQA010000047.1 GCA_026985685.1 Campylobacterales bacterium
GTAAAATTAAACAAACATTTCGATAAAAAGCAAGGACTGCATTATCAATTTTTTATAGATACTGACAATGATAGAACAACAGGTTATTATGATCCCTGGGTACCATCAATAGGTGCCGAATATTTACTGGAAGATAATGTACTTTTTAAATACAATGGTCATGTAGCAGGACAAAAATGGGATTTATCACACAAATGGGATTGGAAAGTTGTAGAGTATGGAGAAAAAAATGCTATTCTAAGTGAGAATGGAATAACAATTGGTCAAAATTTTCCGCATGAACTAAAAGCTTATTTTACAACACAAAAGAGCGATTGGACTTATGATAACTTTTATGGGATGAGAGATACTGCCAAAACTGAAGATACGGTACAGCCATATGACAGTGATATGGTAATTAGTCTATCTCAAGATGATGATAATTTTTATATACACACATATAAAAAAGATCATAGTAAATTAGATAGAAATGGAATTTATTATAATTATAAAATAAACTGGGCAAGAAATGCCAATGATGGTTCACCTTCATTGGCTAGAATTGAAGGTAATACATATTTTGATATTATTAATGAAATTCTTAAAAATGATCTTCCATATGAGGTATTAGATTATGAAGCTGTAACAGTTGTTCCTAAATCAGTAGATTGGAAATTTTATAATTATTTGACAAAAGACATATTATATTCAGCTACGATAAGAGACGAAAACTGGCGAGTATTAGATGAATATAATTCTCCTTTTAAAAAATTTTATAACAAATATCCAGGTACTAAATGTGCAGATCAATTTTATGTTGCTCCTAATGGTAAATATTTTGTCTTTACTATGGAATGTACAATAAATAACAATTATTCATTGCACCAAGGAATAATAGCATGGGATGCTACTGACGATAAGATCACTACTATTATTCATCGGCAAGGAGTTGCTATTTATGATCCTAGGTCAATAGGTTTTGTAAATAGTCATACTTTTGCATATTATGAGCCTAGAATTTATCTTAACGGACATCTAAAACGAGGACATAGAATATATGAATATGATTTTGAAACTAAAACAAGTAAATTTATAAAAGAGTGTAATGAGTTTGACATTAAAGATTGTTTATAAATAAGTTAAGGATTATACTTATCTTTGGAAACGGAGACTTTAGTCCCGTATGAGGGAGGCAAAGCCTTCCGATTCCAAGTGTGATATTATTAATAACGATAGCGTATACCTGCATAAAATGCACGTTCACTTGTACCGTATCCTAGAACTTGTTGATATTTTTTATCTAGTAGATTGTTTACTTTGGCATAGATTTGAAAGCCATTTGATATATCATAATCTGCTATAAGATCAACGAGTGTATAGCTTTTGAGTGTGATATCTTTTGCTGGATAAGTTGAAAAGTCTTTATCATCTCTTTTGCCTATGTATTGGATTTGTGTACCTATGTGTGTGTTTTTTAGACCGTAGTAATCTATGGAAAGGTTAGCACTGTGTTTAGGTCTTCTTTTGAGTTTGTCTCCTTTTGCATCTTCTGCTTTGAGGTAGGTGTAGTTAAAATTATAACGTGTATCTATCGCTTCAATAGTATTGGCATATGAAAGTTCTACTCCGCTTAATTTATTTTTTCCTTTTAGATTACCGTATTTAAATGTAGTCATGTCATAGTCTAAAAGATCAGTTATGGTATTGTGAAAATATGTGATACCAAGACCTTGATAGTTGATAGTTACATCATAACTTTTTGTTGTTTCTGGTGTTAAATTTTTGTTGCCATATTTGCTATATAGTTGGTAGAGAGTTGGGACATTGTATGCTGTTGCATAGTTAAAAGATGTCCATAAACCTTTGATATGTTCATGAAAATGTTTTACTCCTATTTTGTAAGTAAATTTATTGTCAAAAGAGCTAAATGTGTCATAACGAAGGGCTTCATTGAGTATAGTTTTACCTCCTAGTAAGGCATCGAAACTATTAGAGTTAGCTAAAAATATACCTTTATTGTTATAATCTTTTGAAATTTTATTATCATGTTTGAACTTTTTATAGTCCAGTCCTGCATTGATATCACCTTTGAAATAGTTATATGATGTACCACCATTTAATCCGATTTCATCTATACTACCATTATATTTTTTGGTGAAGCTATTTGGGTATTTTCGTTGAAATTTTGATTTTTGTGCGTATACTTTAGCATGACCCCAGCTAGAAGTTTTTGTATAGTTGATACCATAAAACTGCTCTTTTGATGAAGTAGTTGAATTTGCGTCATTGGCTGCTTTGACTGGGTCTGCATTATAGCCATCATAGTCAGTATCGCTATCTATCAGGTTATAAAATGCTTCGATTCTATCTTCTGATGTGATGTTGTAGCCTGTTTTTAGATTAAAAGTATTGTTTGTATATCCATCATCTTCAAAATCACCTATATCTGCTTTTGGTGGAACTTTTGCACTAAATCCATCTGTCTTGAGCCGCTGGGCATCAAATGAAATATCAAATGCATCTTTTTTATAATTGGAATTGAGAAGATATTTTTGTGTGTTATAGCTTCCATACTCTAAGTTTACCAAGCCACTAAGTCCATCTTTTGTAGCTTTTTTTGTAATGATATTGATTACACCTGCTGTGGCATCCGCACCCCATATACCTGATTGTGCACCTTTGATGACTTCTATTTTTGCTATATCTCCTGTTAGAAGATGTTCAAATTGAGCACCGTTTATACTTGTTGGGTCATTGTATCTTACGCCATCTATGAGAACTAAAACACGTTTAGAGTCAAATCCTCTCAGAAGCATAGACGTTGCGTGTCCTAGTCCACCATTGCTATAAGTTGAAAATCCTGCGATTTGTGAGAGTGCCTGTGCAACTGTGATATTGTCTCTTTCTTCTATATCTTCATGTGTTATAACATCTACATTTGCAGTGATATTTTGGAGTGACTGGGGTGCTTTAGAAGCTGTTGTTACAGTGATTTTTTCAAGTTTTGTTTGATTGGCTGTAAGATTTACAGCAAGCAGTGAAGCGACAAGTAATGATATATTTACTTTATGCATAGGTATCCTTTGTATATTTGATTTTGTTGGAGTATATATTGGAGTTCAAAATTGAGTGTGTATTTTACGATATCTGCATAGAGGGTGAGATATGTAGTAATTTGTGTAAAAAATTTATGCAATATGGTATTTATAGAAGTGAGCATCATACCAAAAAGTGTAAAATAGTTTTTACAGCCTCGAATCATTTTTTACCTTTGTCAATTTTGAAAAGGTATATTATCGTATGATTTCTTTTACTTTGTTGGATTACTCGACATAGACAGTATCCCACATATCAACAATATCATAAAGTGTTTTGATATCTTGATTGTACATACGTATACAACCATGAGATGCTGCTTTACCGATGGAGCGTGGATTGTTTGTGCCGTGTATTCTATAAGATGTTGAGCCAAGGTATAGTGCTCTAGCTCCTAGAGGATTGTGTTTTCCGCCTGGAACAAATGATGGAAGAAAAGGTTCTTTTTCGAGCATTTTTGGTGTAGGTGTCCATGAAGGCCATTTAACTTTTCTAGTTATTAGAAATGCACCATGAAATCTATCTTTTGGTTTTTTCCCTACTGCGATAGGAAAAGAGTAAGCTAAATCATCACCTAAAATATAGTAGAGTTTTTTTTCATCTGTTTTTATGACGATAGAGCCTGGATTTTTATCACATGGGAAATAAACCATCTCACGATTAAGACCTGGATCAATAACTTTTGCATACAAAACAGAAGTCAAAAGCATAGTTATCAATATAAAAAAATTCTTTTTCATGGTTTTCCTTTTGGAAGTAAATCGGAAAAAGAAAAAATTGTTAGAATATTTTTATAAAAGATACAGTAAATTTGGTTTTATTGTTACTGTTTTTTATAGACTTTTATATGTTGATATATACTATGCTGCAACCGCTTGTAATTTAATACCAAAAGATTTAAGTACTTTCAATATAGTATCAAACTGTGGTTTTGCATTTTCATTTAATGCCTTATAAAGACTTGTACGACTTAGCCCTGTCTTTTGAGAAATCTGTGTCATACCCTTTGCTTTGGCAATATAGCCGATAGCTCGTAAAAGTTCACTTGTATCTCCATCCTCTAAAACCTCACTCAAGTAAGCAATAATAGCCTCATCACTATCTAAATAATCACTCATATTAAAATTTTGCATCACAATTCCTTGATTAACTTTTTTGCCAGATTTATATCTTTTTGTTGCGTTGATTTATCTCCACCACACAAAAGGATGACAATCTCCTTGTTCTTAAAAGTATAATAAACTCTATATCCTGCACCCTTAGATATTCTTAGCTCAAAAATTTTATCCCCGACACTTTTAAAATCTCCAAAATTGCCATAACTCATTCTCTCTATGCGTCTTGCTATAGAAATTTTAGCCTGTAAATCTTTCTGTTTTGTAATCCATTTATCAAAATGTGGTAATTTTTTAATTTCATACTGCATAATTGTATCCTAATGAAGACATATTGTCAATACTTTTTTGTTTTATGTAGTTTATCTAAAAATGAAGTTTTGTAAAATAATATTTCATTTTGAAATATTATTTTACTTTTTATCACAAAAGTTTCACTATAAAAATAGCTCTTTTACTACTGTTTTTTACAAAAAGTTTTCCATGTAACTCTTTTTCAATGATAGTTTTGGCTACATAAAGTCTTATGACATCACTATCTTTTTTTGTAGTAAAATATGGCTCAAAGATTTTAGTTATCCTTCATGGCATTGTAATAGTGTTCTTTGTGGATCAGCTATATATTTATAGCCATTGTAAATAGTAAAAATACCATAAAGAACCACAAGTATAGCAGCTAGTTTT
>JALSQA010000048.1 GCA_026985685.1 Campylobacterales bacterium
GGAGGTTTTGGAAACTTTGCTGATGTTGGATCTTCAATAGGATTTTCATTTTTGATGAAACCATTGTTACTTTGCATCTGTTGTGCCAAAAGATCTGAAAAATCCTGTGCTTTAAAGATTACTTCACGACGACGGTATGGTCCACCTTCATCTGTTCTTGTTGTATTTGCATTTGCAATATTTGAACTGATTAAGTTAATACGAAATCTTTGTGCAGAAAGTCCATATCCACTAATATCAAAACCGCTTAAAAATGACATCTAAATCACCTTATTTATTGAATTTTACCTGATGCGTCAATTACGCTTTTGTAGATCATGGCTTGTTTTTTTATCGCATTTGTGAGTGCCTCAAACATGATCGCATTTTTACTCATTTCTGTTGTTTCAACATCTATATCTACATTATTTCCATCATTTCTAGTAGGATGTGTTCCTCTAAAAAAATAATCAGCTTCTCCATTAGATAAATCTTGAATAGGATCTAAATGCATAGATGAAGTTTTAGCCAATTTAAGACTTTTTTCTTCTTTTTCTAAAGTGTGTGCTTCATGTGCCAATACTTCTTCAAAATGAATATCTCTTGATTTGAAGTATGGTGTATCTACATTTGCAATATTGCTAGAAATCATTTTTTGCCTTAAGGCTCTATAATCTAGTGCAGATATCGCTAAAGGCATTGATTTACTGATAGAAAGACCCACTATATAAACTCCTGTAAATAGATAAAAACTAGCAAAAAATATTCCAAATTTAAATATTTGATTTTATTTATTAAAACTAAAATTATTTGAAGTATTCTAGCATAAATTTCATATTAATCAAAGTTTATGTAAAATCCAAAATCAGCGAGATATGAGGATGTGATAATTGGCAGCAGATAAAACAGTTTTTATTATAAGCGTAGTGTTGATTACGATTGGTATTATCTTTTCTCTATCTTTAACTTCTTATGCAAGTATTCAAATCTATCATGATCAGTTACATTTTTTTATTCGTCAGTTGATAATAGGAGTTTTATCCATATTCTTGATTTGGGCTATATCACAGCTTGATCCTGATCGATATTTTCTTCCTCTTGGATTTTTTCTTTTTTTTGTTTTCCTTTTTCTGATGACAATTATGCCATTTTTACCAGCTTCTATAGTTACGGAAATAGGTGGTGCAAAGAGATGGATTAGTTTAAAGGTCTTTTCTCTCGCTCCTGTTGAATTTTTTAAAGTTGGGTTTATTGTGTTTCTTGCCTGGAGCTTTTCAAGAAAGATAGACCATTCACATAAAAGTTTATCTGAAGAGTTTAAAGTGTTTTTTCCATATATCATGGTTTTTGGTGTTGTGACATATTTGATCGCGATTATGCAAAATGATATTGGTCAAGTGATTGTCTTAGGTGTCACTCTTATGGTCATGGGTTCTATGGCAGGGACTAGTACACGCTTTTTTATGTTGGCAATGGTAGCTGTTTTTATTTTGGTTGTGAGTGCTATTGTTGGATCAGAACATAGAGTTACGAGAGTTCTTTCATGGTGGAGTAATACACAAAATTTTGTACTATCATTTTTGCCTGATTCACTAGCAGATAAATTACGTGTAAGTGATACAATAGAGCCTTATCAAGTTAGCAATGCATACAATGCTATCCAAAATGGTGGTCTTTTTGGAACGGGATTAGGCAATGGTACGATAAAGCTTGGTTTCTTATCAGAAGTACATACTGATTTTATACTTGCAGGAATTGCTGAAGAGATTGGTGTTCTTGGTTTGATAGGTATAATTTTACTCTTTTTTATATTGATATTTAGATTGTTGAAAATTGCTAATCGTAGTGATAATAGAATTTATTCACTTTTTTCATTAGGTGTAGCGTTGATGTTTGCAACAACCTTTTTTATAAATAGTTTTGGGGTGACAGGTATCACGCCTGTTAAAGGACTTGCTGTACCACTGCTTAGTTATGGGGGAAGTTCATTACTTGCACACTCAATAGCAATAGGAATGGTTCTTATGATTAGTAAAAAGGTGAAATATTGAGTAAAAATATTGCCATAGTTGGTGGTGGAACAGGTGGGCATTTAAGTATCGCTAGATCTATCAAAGAAGCTTTAAACAGACGAGGTATTAAACCTGTTTTTATTGGTTCTAGTTCTGGGCAAGATTATTCTTGGTTTGGTAATGATGAAGGATTTGAAAAGAAATATTTTTATGATACACAAAGTGTTGTGGATAAAGGTTTATGGGGTAAGATAAAAAGTTTACTAAAAATTTTAAAAGCTTCATATTCTGCACAAGGTGTATTGAAAAAACATGATATAGATGTTGTCTTTTCAGTTGGTGGATATTCCGCTGCACCAGGAAGTATGGCAGCTATTTTTAGAAAAAAAAGATTGTTTATTCATGAACAAAATGCTGTTATGGGTAAAGTAAATGCTATATTTGCAAAAAAAGCTGATGCTATATTTTCACCATATATAGAAAATTCGCCTGTTAAAGATTATCCTATAAGTGAAATATTTTTTGATCTTTCAAGAGTACGCACTGAAATAAAGACAATTATCTTTTTAGGTGGCAGTCAAGGAGCAAGTGCTATCAATGATTTTGCTATGAAAATTGCAAAACAACTTGATAAAAAAGATATACGTATTATTCATCAGTGTGGAAAAAGAGATTATGAAAAATTAAAAAAGTTTTATTTTGATGCAAATATAGAAGTAGATTTGTTCCAATTTGATAAAAAACTTTATAAGAAAATAGAACAAGCAGATTTTGCTATCTCCAGAGCAGGTGCTAGTACCTTATGGGAGTTAACGGCTTCACTACTTCCTTCTTTATATATTCCTTACCCCTATGCCGCGGGGGATCATCAATATTTTAATGCTAAATTTCTTGCAGATAAAAAACTATCTTTACTTTGTAGGCAAGAAGATTTAAACGAAGAAATCTTAAAAACTATACTTGGTGTAGATATTGCTTCAATGAGTGAAGGATTACAAGGCTTAGTATCTCCTGATGGTGCGGATAAGATTATCGATTATATGGGTTTTTAAACAATTTCAGATAAAATATCCATAGTTTATAAGGGAGTGTGAAAACTTCTTAAAGGATATGTTGAATGGATATTAGAAAAGAATTTTTAGATTATTTTAGATCAAAAGGTCATGTTATAAAGCCAAGTGCTCCTTTAGTGCCTGATGATGCTACATTGCTATTTACAAATGCAGGGATGGTTCCTTTTAAGTCTATATTTACAGGGGATATTCCAGCTCCAAAGCCCCCTCGTGCAACTAGTTCACAAACCTGTATCCGTGCAGGTGGTAAACATAATGACCTTGAAAATGTTGGATATACCAATCGACATCATACATTTTTTGAAATGCTTGGAAATTTCTCTTTTGGTGATTATTTTAAAGAAGATGCGATTACCTATGCTTGGGAATTTATAACAGAAGTTTTAAAATTACCCATTGATAAACTATGGGTAACAGTTCATGACAGTGATGATGAAGCAGAAGAGATTTGGAAAAAGTATATCGCTGCTGATAGAATCATGCGTTTTGGAGATAAAGATAACTTTTGGCAGATGGGTGATACAGGTCCTTGTGGTCCATGTTCTGAAATATTTTATGATCAAGGAGAAGAGCATTTTAACTCACCTGAAGATAAGATGGGTGGAGATGGTGATCGCTTTTTAGAGATATGGAATCTTGTTTTTATGCAGTATGAAAGAGATAGCCAGGGAGTATTGCATCCACTTCCAAAACCATCAATAGATACAGGTATGGGACTTGAAAGAGTTATCGCTATCAAAGAGGGAAAATTTAGTAATTATGATACATCTTTGTTTATGCCTTTGATAGAAGATGTTGCAAAGTTGTGTCAAAAACCTTATAATTATGAAGAAGGTGCTAGTTATCGTGTTATAGCTGATCATATTCGTGCAGTTACATTTTTGCTTTCACAAGGTGTAAATTTTGATAAAGAGGGCAGGGGATATGTACTTCGCCGTATATTACGCCGTGCCGTAAGACATGGATATTTACTTGGTATCAAAGAAGCATTCATGTATAAACTTGTAGATACTTTGGGTGTTATTATGGGAGTGCAGTATCCTTATATTATCGAAAAATCAAAAGCTGTTAAAGAGCAGATTAGGTTGGAAGAAGAGCGTTTTTTTAAAACAATAGCTTCTGGACTTGAACTTTTTGAAAAAGAGTTAGAAAATACAAATGATGTATTTAGTGGAGAAGTGGCTTTTAAACTTTATGATACTTATGGATTTCCACTTGATTTGACACAGGATATGCTTCGTGAAAGAGGTTTGAGTGTTGATATAGCTGGATTTGAAACATTGATGCAAGCACAGAGAGAACGTGCAAAAGCAGCTTGGAAAGGTAGTGGAGATGCTGCTGTTGAAGGTGATTTTAAGGCATTGATTGATGAATTTGGCATGAATGAATTTGTTGGTTATTCTACGACAAATACAACATCAAAAGTATTGGCTCTTTTAGATGAAAATTTCAAAAAAGTTGATAAATTAGAAGCAGATAAAAAGGGATGGGTGTTTTTGTCAAAGACACCTTTTTATGCCCAAAGTGGTGGACAATGTGGTGATAGTGGTGTGTTAAAAGATATTGCTATCGTAGAAGATACTAAAAAGTTTTTTGATCTTAATCTCTCTAAAATCAAAACAAAAAAGCCCATACAAACAGGCGATAATATAGAGGCTATTGTTGATGAAAATCGTTATGAAATAGCAAAACATCACTCAGCAACTCATCTTTTGCACAGTGCGTTAAAACATGTTTTAGGTGATCATGTCAGTCAAGCGGGTAGTTTG
>JALSQA010000049.1 GCA_026985685.1 Campylobacterales bacterium
ACCCTTGTCTCCCTTATCGCCTTTTGCTCCAGTCGCTCCGGTATCTCCTTTGTCACCCTTGTCACCTTTTGCACCAGTCGCTCCAGTATCACCTTTGTCTCCCTTATCGCCTTTTGCCCCAGTCGCTCCAGTGTCACCTTTGTCTCCCTTATCGCCTTTTGCCCCAGTTGCTCCAGTATCTCCTTTGTCACCCTTGTCACCTTTTGCTCCAGTTTCTCCAGTGTCACCTTTGTCGCCTTTCAATGAAGCAGTTGTATATACTGTTCCATCGTTAAAAGTAAGTGTCAACGATCCATCATCATTAGTTTTTATGGAAGTTATGGAAACAGACCAACCATCGTTTCCTTTTTCACCTTTTGCTCCAGTTGCTCCGGTGTCTCCTTTTTCACCCTTTGGTCCTCTTAATGAAGCAGTTGTATATTTAGTTCCATCAGAAAAAACTAAAGTCAATGATCCATCTTCATTAGTTAATACAGAATCAACAGTAACACTCTGACCATCTTCACCCTTTTCACCTTGTAATCCTCTATAACCATTACAAATAACAACATTTTTAGATTCATCAATTTCTTCAGAATCCAAAATTCCATTATAGTTATTATCAAAACCAAAATAAAAAATTTCTCCCCCACGATCACCACATTGAGCATTAATCAAGTCAAGATGTCTTGTAATCTTACAAGTTGTATCCCCCAATTTATCTACTATACAATTTCTACTTTGAATACTCTTTTTAGCATTTAACTGTACATTAGAATTAACACCTAAGTTTTCATTTTCTAAAACGGAACCAGTTGAGTTACCACATCCACTTAACATCATTACAGTCACAAAGGACAACGAAATCCACTTCTTTTGCATAAACTACTCCTCTATTGATTTAATATTCGATAAAATATTACTTAATAAAAATAACAAGTTTATTACAATAAGATATTATTAAGATAATTTAATTTTTATAGATTTTTTTTAAATTATTTGTCTTGCTTGAAAGGTAAAAATTATTTTTTTTTTAAAAACACTAAATTTTTTGCAAATTTAGCCGATTTAGAGGGTATTTTGTAATTGTTTTATTTATATATAACAAAAATGTAATTTTATTTTTTAAATTTTATAACAAATTGATAACATTATCATTATATTAAGATAATTGAAGTTTCTTTGAAATATATTTTATATATAGGTATACTTCCCATCCTGTAATTTCGTTAAGTTAAGAGATATATTTATATTATTTACTTGAAATCGGAAGGCTTTGCCTCCGCATTTGGGAACTAAAGTCACCGATTCCAATATATATACCTCCCCTATTACAAAAGCCTTAGTGTCCTGCACAAGCACCACTGTAAAGTTCAGCTCTTGATTTTGCTTCACCCTTAGAAGCCCAATCTTCTGGGATAATTTTCCAGTTTCCTATAATTTTTGGTGTCAATGTTCCTTGATCTTTGATCCAGCTAAGCAAATAATCCCTCAATCCTGTCTCTGTTTTGACAATCGTTCTAGAATCTGGTAACTGATCTTTTGTCAGTCCTGTTGCAGCCATCATATGACCACCGCCACCACCTGCACGGTATGAGTTGATTCCCACTTTGTACTCTTTAGCTTCATCAAAGGTAGTATCTGCATCTGCTATACCGTCAAGATTTTTATCAATTCCTGTGATGGTTATCCTCTCACCGTATGGTTTACTCACATCTACACTATATACAATACCAGCGATAGAATCGTAATTGTAATAGCGTGTTACTGTCTGGGCACATCCCTTCTCGTTTCTCTCTATTTCACCTGTTGCACTTTTTTTGAAGTTGATTAACTGATCGTTTTCATCTTGCATTTGATTCATCCACTTGTCATAATCGTATTCAAGATATTTTTTTATCTCAGCACCACTCATCTTCATGATATAGTAGGTATTGTCATATTTATATAATTTCCATAGATCTGCGTACTTTACCTTACCTGCTTCTATATTGACATCATATTGTAAAGGAGCAGCAATCGTCATATCAATATCTTCGCCCAACTTCTCTTTTGCCACATAAAACTCCAAAAAGTGTATCAAGTCATTAAATGATGCATCTTTGAACATAGCATCTCTTGAGTTTACACTTTTGGTAAAAGTTCCCACAGGCTGTGAAACAAAAGTTTTTGTCTCTTCAAAAGCATCATTAAATTTTTGAATAAAATTTTGATCTACAGAATAATCATTTGTATTTACTTGATATGCATTGATACTTTTTTGATACTTTTTCTCTGTTTTATCCCATGTAAGATTGATATCTGCTACAGCAAAACTTTTCATATAAGCGGCGGCATTGAGTGCTGTAACACCATTTTCTTTATATATTTTTGGTATATGGTCATGCCCATAAAAGATCAGATCAAAGCCTGGCACTTTTTCCAAAACAAGTTCAACAGCATTTGGATTTAGTGTACTGTTTTTATCAAATCCTGCATAGTTATAATCCCAACCTGAGTGAAACATACCTATCAAAAGATCTGGCTTTTCCTCTTTTTTGATCTTCTCAACCCAAATCTTAGCTGTATCTACCATATCAAGATATTGCAACCCACTCCACACTTCATGAGGAAGCCACATAGGTACACCAGGTGTAGTCAAGCCTAAAAAAGCTATCTTCACTCCATTTCTTTTTACAATCGAATATCCTTTAAAATATGGTTCATTAGTTCCTTCTTTTACAAGATTGGCTGCAATCCATGGAAACTGAAATTGATTGACAAGATTGTCATATACCTTGTGACCTGGTTCTACATCATGATTTCCCGGTACACCTACTTCATATCCCAGATAATTCATCACATCTGCATATATGTGATGTGTTTGTGTCAAGTCCTTGTTATTAAAAACATTCACTATTGGTTGCCCTTGAAGAAGATCACCATTATCAACCAAAACAAAAGCTTTTGAGTTATTGTTTTCAATTTTTACACGCTCTTCTTTGACATAAGTTGAGAGTTGTGCCATTGAAGGGATAGGTTTTCCTTTATATGTTACATTTGTATCGTTGATAAAATCATAAGGGAAAATCGCCCCATGCATATCTGTCGTCTCAACAATTTTCAGATGCAAATTGCTTTTAGATAAACTTTTTTGAGAATCCTCTGAACAGGCTAAAAGCACCGATGAAGCTATAACACTAATTATAAAAATTGATTTAATCATTTTCATTATTTCTCTCCTTTGATTTATTACACTAAAATTTTACTCATATATCATCTCAGCATAGTTACAAATAGGTTACTTTTTGGTTATAATATTAAATATTTTTAATTATTTAATATTATTATCAAATTATTTCATTAAATAAAAACTAAAATACCATTTAAACCACTTTTCATCAAATATATATCATAATGCTGAAAAATATTTCAAAGGATGTACATGCGTAGCCCTAGAGGGTTTGGTAGGCGTTATTTTTCACTCTCTGCTATACAAGCACACTCTGTTGCAAATAAACTTTTAGCACAGATGAGTTCTTTTACACATCAAATGGCTATCAAACATCTTTTTGAAGAAGAGGAGGAAGAACCACCTCCTGATCCTTTACTCATACCAGTTTGTACTCTTGTCAAAAAGCCATGTCATTGTAACTGTTATTTTCGTGCACGGGCATTATTGCTTCTTAAACTCGTAAGATTCATCTCAAAATGCAATTGTAAATGCCGTTTTTTCAGCTTTCGCAGAAGCGGTATACATCCACCTCTTTTATCCTTTTAATAATACATCAACTACTTGTCATAACTTGACTATTTTACAACTATATATAAACAAAAGGATAAAAATATGTTTAAAACTACAACTATAGGATTTCCAAGAATTGGAGAACAAAGAGAGCTTAAATTTGCTCTTGAAGCTTACTGGAATGGGATAGAACCTTTTTCTTATGTTCAAACCATCGCAACAAAACTCAAGCTACGCCATTGGGAATACCAAAAAAATGCAGGTATAGATTTAATCAGTGTAAATGATTTTAGTCTCTACGACAATATGCTAGATACTGCTATCATGTTAGGAGCTATTCCACAAAGATTTCATGATATCAAAGATAAAACAGCTAGATACTTTGCTATGGCACGAGGTAACAAAGATGCGACTGCTATGGAGATGACAAAATGGTTTAACACAAATTACCACTATATCGTTCCAGAACTTAGCAGTAGTGATCATTATGAACTTGATGCAAGTAAAATTTTACAAGAGTATCACCAGGCAAAAAAATTTGAAATAACTCCTAAAATCAATATTATCGGTCCTATTACATTTTTGGGGCTTTCTAAAAAGATAGACCAAGGTGAGAGTTATGAACAATTTGGAAAGATTCTTCCGATATATGTTGAACTTTTAGAAGAGATTAGCAAACTAGATGATGAAGTGATCATACAGATTGATGAACCGATTTTGGTTACTGGTGTCGATACTAAAGTCTTAAGCCTTGTCAAAAATACCTACGATACTCTTGCAAATGTTAGTCAAAATATCAAAATCATAGTTGCAACCTATTTTGAACACTCTAATGAAGCAACTAATATTTTGGTACATACTCCTATCTATGGTCTGGCACTCGATTTTGTTCATGGTGATAAAAATATACAAACGCTACAAACTATCGCACAAAGTGGCAAAAAGTTAATCGCTGGTGTGGTTGATGGTAGGAATATTTGGATCAATGATATTCAAAAAAGTATAGAGATGCTGGTCAATATTGCACAGAAAATTCCTGCCAAACAGCTCACTGTCAGTACTTCATGTTCACTTCTTCATGTGCCTTTTACTCTTAAAAGTGAAGAGAAAATGGATCAAG
>JALSQA010000050.1 GCA_026985685.1 Campylobacterales bacterium
GTATCGAACCCCATCTTGTTTTTGCAGCTAACCAAAAAACAGTTTATGAATTTTTCAAAAGCTCTAAAAAAATCAAACAACAACAATATGATGAAATACTTTTCAATACCTTTAAAAAGCTTAAAGATATTCTATCAGTTTCAACAGATAAAGAGAGTGGTGCTATAACACTAAGTGCTAAATTTGAAGATCGTTTTGTTGCAAAAAAGCTTATTGATATCTATCTTAAAGAGATGAGTGATTATATAAAATGGCTTGATTTAAAAGAGATTGATGATCAAGTTCACTATTATGAAGATGAGTTACAAAAAGCAAAAAATCTTGATCTAAAAGAAAATATCAATGAACTACTCTCTGCACTTGTAAAGAAAAAAGTACTTTCACAAGCAGGAGAATTTTATATGGTCAAGCAATTAACAAAACCACAAGTACCTTACGTAAAAGATAAAGTAGGTCCTAAAAGAGCCCTGATTGTTATTGTTGCTTTTATTACTTCGATTATTTTAGGAATATTTTTAGTATTCTTTAAAGAATTTCTAAAAAACAATGATGATAATGATAGAATAGATGAAGAGAAACTTGAAACATACAAATATATTACGGAGTAATCCAATGAAAAAAACAAAATTACTATTTACTAGTATATCATTATGTGCAAGTGTGTTATTTGCAAATGAACCATCAATAACAACTTCCACTATTCGTTCTTTTCCTCTTGACTCACATGATTTAAGTCTAAAAATAAACTACAATCGTGTCAATGATGGAATAGATTTTTTTGATATAAAAAAACATGAATTAGGAGATCTTTCACATTTTGGATCTATCGGAGATTCATCTGGTCTTGATCTATCACTTGCTTATGGATTTAGTGATATATATTCTTTGTTTTATAATTATAACTATATCAGTCTTAATTACATTGACTCAAAACTCAAAAATCATCAAAATGACCTTTTTTTTAAAGTTACAATCTATCGAAATCCTATGGCTTTTTTTGAAACATTTACAGCAGACGTTGGCTATACAAGAAATAGTGCAAATGATTTAGATATCAAAGGTACAAATCAATTAAATACAATGATACAAAAAGTCAAACCTATTGATGGATTAAGTATAAATGGTTCTGTTATAAAATATAAAGATAATTCACTTATATATTATGATGCTGTAACAAACAAACCTATTTCTCCTTTCATTAAGATAGGGGATATGGAAGATAACTCATTTTATCTACGATTGTTAACTGGTTTTGATTATAGAACAAATATATTTGGTTTTTATACAGGATTAAAATACACTTCCATCAATACAACAGTTAGCCTTGAACCACATGATGCAGAGCCTATGCACACACAACTCTCAAATGCTGGATATCATGATGTTGACTTAAATCGTAACGAAAAAACAGCTTTTTTTGGGTTAAACTATACTGTTGAATTTAGTAGTCTGCTTTTAGACCTCAACTATGAATATCTTACTATATGGGGTAGAGATGAGAGTATCAAAAAAACAGATGACAATCACATATTTAATTCATCTTTATCATATATCATCAATAAAAACTTATTAGTCTTTATCGGTGGTAAACTTATGCTTCACCAGTTCAATGGTGTGATTCCATATCTTTACAATAAATATACAAAAAACAAATATACCAAGAAATATGGTTATGCAAAAGTTGGTTTTGTTTATAATTTTGATACTTCAAAACTTTTTAATAACAATATTAACGATACTACAACCTATACGAACTACTAAAATAGTAGTTCGTTATTACTGCTTTGAGGTATAGTTTGTGCCTCTTTTGGCGGTTTTGATATCTTTGTGAAATAATCTGTTCGTCTTTTTCCTTTGATCACATGAACACCTTTTGGAATATCAAATGATACTTTGGTCTCAGGATGTAAGGCTAAATACTCTTTGAAAAAATAAGAAAATGCAGGTGCCGCTGCTTTCCCACCTGTTTCTTTATACATGGCTTTATTGTTATCTTTTCCATACCACACTATTGTTTCTATTTCAGGAGAGTAACCACAAAACCACGCATCTTTATAATCATTTGTTGTACCTGTTTTTCCTGCAAGTTCCAATCCCTTTACCTTGGCTCTTCTACCTGTCCCTTTTTTTATCACATCTCTTAAAATAGATGTAACTAAAAATGCTTGTTCAGGTTTTGTCACTTTTTGTGTTTGTGCTTCAAATAGTTGTTCTTCTCCTGTATAACTTACAATACTTTTGACTAATATAGGAGTAACTTTAGTCCCTTCATTGGCAAATATACTATAAAATGAACTCATTTGAAGAGGTGAGATACCAAAAGTTCCTAGAGAGATAGATAAATCATTTGGTACTTTTTCAAAACCCATTTGCAATATTTTTCTGTGTACATTACTCAAACCAAGTGAATTTACCAGATTTATAGTAGCAAGGTTTCTTGAGTGTACAAGGGCATCATGAAGAGTAATCAAACCTTCAAAGTTTTTTTCATAATTTTTTGGTTTCCACTCTTTTTCTTCATCTTTATCTTGATACTTGAATGTTCTTGAAATATCCATCAACCTGCTTTGTACAGAGTAACCAGAATCCAATGCAATCTGATAGATAAAAGGTTTGAATGATGATCCAGGCTGGCGTTTACTTTGTGTTGCTCTATTGTAACTACTTGTACTATAATCAACTCCGCCAACTTCAGCTAATATTTCACCACTATGACTATCTATAACTACGATAGCTCCATTTAAATCACTGTAATCAACATCTTTGCCTTCACCTCGTTTGAGTATTTGTTCATATCCATAACGCAGGGCATCTTTTGCAACTTCTTGTAGTGAAGAATCTATTGTTGTATATATTTTATAGCCACCTGTTTTGATATCTGGATATTTTTCCTGTAAATCTTTTAGTACTTGATCTACAATAAAAGGAAGTTTATTTTTAGTTAAAGAATCATTATAAACTTTAGGACGAACTTTTTCATACTTTTGTAACTCTTCATCGGTAATCCATCCTAATGTATTCATCCTTTCCAAAACAGTATTTGCACGACTTAGTGAAATATCATAATGTCTGGTAGGATCATAATGGCTAGGGGCTTGAGGTAATCCTACTAACATTGCCATTTCTTTGAGATTTAAGTCTTGTAATGATTTACGAAAATACCCAAGAGCTGCTGTTTTGACACCATAATAACGATGTCCAAAATAGATTTCATTTAAATATCTCTCTAAAATCTCTTCTTTTGTCAATTTATTTTCAAGCTTTAGTGCTAAAATTGCTTCATTGATCTTTCGTTTTAACTTTTTTTCTGAAGTAAGTAATGTATTTTTAACAAGTTGCTGGGTTAATGTACTTGCACCCTCTTTAAGTTTTCCTGCCTTTATATCTTTCAATAATGCTCTTAAAATAGCTTCATAATTAACACCATCATGTTCAAAAAAGACAGTATCTTCAATCGCTACTAGTGCTTCTATAAGGCGTGGAGGTATCTCTTCAAAAGGAGCATATAAACGATGTTTATCTTTAAAGATATTTGCAATCAATTCACCATTTCTATCGTAAATTCTTGTTGTCATTTCAGGATGATAATGAATTAATTTATCAGCATCTAACTTTACTTCTTTAGAAAAATGCATAAAAGCAAAAAGACCGACAATAATACCGATCAACCCTAGTGTTACAATAAATCCAAATAAATATTTTAAAATTTTCAAGCTCTAAATCCTCTATACTTAAAATTTGAAGTAATTAGTGTTTTGGCATATTGTGTTTTTGGGTTTTTTAAAACCTCTTCCACCAATCCTTCTTCTATAATTTTTCCCTCTTTTAAAATAGCAATCTCTTGACACAATGATCTTGTAGCATCTACATCATGTGTTACAAAAAGTATTTTATACCCTATTTTCTTTTGTAGTTTTTTAATCAATTTTAAAATGCTCTCTTTAGTATTAGTATCCAAAGCTGTTGTTGGCTCATCCAACAAAAGAAGTTTAGGCTCACTTGATAATGCCATGGCAATGATTACTCGTTGTAGCTGCCCACCACTAAGTTCAGAAGGATAGCGAAAAAGTAGATTTTTATCAAGTTCCACAAATTCCATGTATCTTTGAGCTTTATTTATATCTTTTGTAAATTGATCTTTTATTCTTGTCAATGGTGAAAGTGCAGTAAAAGGATTTTGCGGGACTATAGAAATACTCTCTCCTCTTTTTAATTCAAAATCACTTTTGATTTGCATCTGGCTTTGCAGGTTTGAAGGTAACATTCCAAGCAGTGCTTTTAGAGTCAAACTCTTTCCACTTCCACTTTGACCAACCAAAGCAAAAGAGTTTTCAATTTTAAATGATATATCAACCAGACATTTTGAAGGGCTACTGATGATAAGTTTTTCAATCTCAAACATGATTTTCTTTGATAACATAAAGTATTTCTCTTATCTTTTCTACATCAACACCAAGTCTTAATATGATACGCAGTATAGGAGTTTTAACAGTAGGAGGACGAATTGCCCCTATCAAAAATCCCTTCTCTTTTACAAGCTCTTTCATACGCATAGCTTTGGATGAATTTGTCATATCTATTGTTAATATCGGTGAAAAAAGTTCTTGATTAAATATCTCTTGTGCTGTATTTATTCGTCTTTGTAAAGCTGTAGAGAGTTGATGAGTTTTTGTTTGTGTCTTTTTAAAAGCTTGCAATGCCAACGCCGTATCAAATACAGAAGGAGCAGTAGCATAAATAATCGCTTTAGCTCTGTTTTGCAAAAAAGAAATAATTTCATTAGATGCTAAAATATAA
>JALSQA010000051.1 GCA_026985685.1 Campylobacterales bacterium
TAGACTTGAGTACATTTATAAAAGAGAGAGTTTTATACTTTCAAGATATCGCTTCTTTACGCCAGATCAAGATTCAGACAAATATAGAAAAAGATATAACACTATATTTCAACCCTACAAAACTTCAGCGAATAGTAGACAATACAATCTCAAATGCGATTAAATATAGTTACGAAAAAAGTAATATAAATGTTTCACTTATTTTAAAAGATACAAATATAATTTTTTCTGTCCAGGATTTTGGTATAGGCATCGAAAAACCTGAAAAAATATTTGAAAGATATTATAGAGAAAATCTCAACAAAGGTGGCTTTGGTATAGGATTAAATATTGTCAAAAAGATCATAGATGAACATGATATTAAACTGGAGATAACTTCATACCCTAAAAAAGGAACAAAGTTTACTTATTGTATTAAAACCAGATAATCAATACTTATCCTTCCAAAAGAAAAATAAATCAACTAAAATAAAAAAAAATTATAAAAATTTACATAAAATTTACACTTCTCCTGATATACTTTCACTATAAATTTATCTTATAGAAGGAGAGATGATGACAAAAGATGGAGTTTTACTATCTTGTATTGGGTCGCTCATGTTAAGTGTGATGAGTCTACAGGCAGCTGATTTGAAAAGTGCTGTTGAAGTTCCCGATGCGAGTAAGATTATACAAAAAGATCAACTTAAACCTCCCCATAAATGGGTGATGCCTAAGGGGTGTATCAGTACAGATGCAAATACCATAGCTATTGGAAAATATATATTTCACAATTTAAATGGTAAAAAAGCTAAAGGTAAACCACCTAAAGGACTTTCTAAAAAGCAGATGAAACCTGGAAAAACATATAAACCAGGAGATAAAATTCCTCCAAAACAGTATGGAAACTGTGTTGCGTGTCACAATATAGAAGGAGCAGTTGGTGCGGGTAATATCGGACCAGATCTTCATAACTATAAAAAGAATTTTATAGATACAAAAGCTAGGGATTATCAATATGTATATCAACAAATTGCTGATTCAAGGATTCATAACAAAGATTCTCGTATGACGATTAACCTTACAACTGGTCTGTTTACACCTGAGGAAGTATGTGCAATTACTTCATATATCGTAAGCGACAAAAAATAAAAAAGTGATAAAAGGAAAAAAGATGAAAAGAAGAACGTTTTTAAAAACTATTGCTGCTACAGCACCATTGGTAGCTGTTTCAACACCCACACTTTTGAGTGCAAAAGCTACACCAAAAAGTCCTAATGCTATGGATCTAAAAACTGCATTAAAAGCCATCACAGGTGGTAAAGCAGTAACAGATTCTGACAAGATTAAGTTAGTAGTACCAGAGATAGCGGAAAATGGTGCAGTAGTACCTGTAAAAATTCATGTTACTCACCCTATGGAAGCAAATAATTATGTTAAAACTATTCATGTTTTTGCTACTCAAAATGTAAATGTAAGATGTGCTGATGTTCATTTGACACCAGCAAATGGAAAAGGATATTTTGCAACTAGAGTAAAACTAGCAAAAAGCCAAGATGTTATGGCATTGGTAGAACTTAGCGATGGTACATTTATAAAAACACAAAAACCTGTCAAAGTGACTATCGGTGGATGTGGTTGATCGATAAAATCAGAACACTCAAATAAAAAAATAAAAAGAATAAAAGGAAAATATCATGGGAAAAGCAATTGTAAAAATCAAACCAAAAAAATATAAAGTAGGTGATATTGTCAAAGTTGATTTTATCGCTATTCATCCAATGGAAACAGGAATGCGTAAAGATAAAAAAAGTGGGAAAATAATTCCTGCAAAATATATCGAAGATGTGGAATTTTTCTATAATGGAAAACTTTTTACAAAAATGGATATCTGGGAATCAACATCTACCAATCCGTATCTCTCTGTCAATTTAAAGATTACCGAACCTGGTGAAGTGAAAGTAACATATAAAGACAATACGGGAGAAACGGGAGAAAAAGCTAAAAAAATCAAACCAAAAGCAGCATAAGGAGCGATCATGAAGAAAGTAATCATAGCTACAGCACTTTTAAGTGTTTCTCTTTTTGGTGCACAAGCGACACAGTTTAGTATGTCAAAAGCAGATAGAGCGATGTACCAGGAGATGCTTGAAAATAATCCAGCTGATATCTTTGTAGAAGAGGGTGGAGAGTTTTTTGATGAGTTAATCGGTGAAAAAGATTTTGCTGCATTTTTAGGTGTGAGTGAAAAAGATTTACCAAAATATATCGCAGGTTTTCCAAGATATGTAAAAAAGATTGATATGGTTGCAGGACTGGACCAAGTGATGCAAGCGATATTGGCTCAAAAAAATGAAAAACCTATTAAACTAAAAAGTAAAAAGATGTTTTCGATGTTGGCATATGTTAAATCTTTGGCAAATGAAGAAAAAATAAATTTAGATGTCAATGCTGATGAACATATCAAAGCAGCTTATGCTTTAGGTAAAAAAGTATATGAAACACCTCGTGGCGGACGTGGTCTGGCTTGTCTTAGCTGTCACTCACAAGCGACTGTAGGATTGGCTTTAAGGACGCAAATACTGCCAAATTTAGGAGCTGTAAATGCAGGTGGTACTTGGCCGGCATACAGGATGACAAAATCATCACTCAGAACACTTCAAAGAAGATTTCAAGGGTGTATGAAAAATGCACTATTGGCTGTTATTCCTATTGGATCACCTGAAATGGTAGCTTTGGAAGTGTATGTAACCAATATGGCAAAAGGTAAAGAGATTGCTATACCTGGTCTTAAAAGGTAGAGGATAATATCATGGAAATTAATAGAAGAGATTTTATCCAAATAGCTGCTGCAATGGGCCTTTTGGGTCTTAGTGGTGCAAACAGCCTTTTGGCAGGTGAGAGTGCTAAAAAGAAGCTTTCAACACTTAGTTTTAAAGATATTATGTCTTTTGAACCAAAAGGAAAAGCTACTATATTGCATATCTGTGATATGCATGCACATATCAAGCCACTTTACTGGCGTGAGCCTTCGACTTTGATATCAGCACCAAACCTTGTGGGAACACCTGGATTTATCTGCGGTCAAAGTTTTGAAGATTTTTATGGGATAGAACCTGGCTCTTTGGATTCATATTTTGATACTTATCTAAACTTTGAAGTCTTAGCTAAAAAGTTTGGAAAGATGGGTGGTATCGCACACATGAAAACCATGATTGATCATGTCAAAAAAGAGCGTGGTGAGAAAAATGTTCTTTTATTAGATTCTGGTGATACATGGCAAGGAACAGCAGTAGCACTCAAAACCAAAGGTGAAGCTATCGTAGATGCACAAAATTATCTTGGTGTTGATGTGATGGTTGGTCACTGGGAATTTACTTATGGTAAAGAGCGTGTACTAGAGCTTATCAAGATGTTAAAAGGTGAATTTATCTCCCAAAATGTAATCGATGATGATCCTTTCTCAGATGATTTTGAAGAGTTAGTATTTCCTCCATATACGATCAAAGAGATTGGTGGTGCAAAGATTGGTATTATCGGTCAGTCTTTTCCTTTTACATCTACAGCAAATCCTAAAAAGTTCACACAAGGCTGGAGTTTTGGTCTTCGTCATGAGACGCTTCAAGAGTATATCAATGAACTTCGTAAAGAGAAAAAAGTTGATGTTGTAGTAGTGTTAAGTCATGATGGTTTCTCTGTTGATCAAGAGTTAGCCAAAAAGGTCAAAGGTGTTGATTTTATCTTAAGTGGACACACACATGATCCTAGTCCAAAACCGATTGTTGTCAATGATACTGTTATTTTGATCGCAGGAAGTCATGGAAAGTTTATCAGTCGGCTTGATTTAGAGATCAAAGATAAAAAATTAGCAGGATATAGCTTCAAATTGATGCCTGTTGCTTCAAATCTTATACCAGCTGATCCAAAAGGTGAAGCTTTGGTCTCAAAATGGTATAAACCTTATGCCAAAGAGTTAGATGAAGTGCTTGGTACAACCAAAGGTTTACTCTATAAAAGAGATACTTTTTACTCAACATTTGATGCTCTGATAGGAGAAGCTATTCAGGCAGAAATGGGCAGTGAAATTGTCTTTACACCGGGATATAGATGGGGAACATCACTCCTGCCAGGTGATAAAATCTTAAAAGACAATGTCTATGAAATGACAGCGATTACTTATCCTGAAGTCTATACTTTTGAGTTAAAAGGTGCTAAAATTGCACAGCTTCTTGAAGATATAGCAGACAATGTTTTCAATGAAAATCCTCTCTATCAGCAAGGCGGGGATATGAGTAGGCTGACAGGTGCTAGTTATAGTATCAAAATCAGTGCAAAATCAGGTAAAAGAATCTCTGATTTGATGATAGGTGGCAAACCAATTGATCTGAAAAAGAGCTATAAAGTATCTGCATGGGGTGGCAATCTACAAAAAGCAGGTGAAAATTTGCAAGAGAAGAAAATAAGACCTATTTATGAAGTAGTTAGTGACTATATTCGTAAGAAAAAAGTTGTAGATATCACTCTTGAATCAAACGTAAAAGTACTTGATTATGGATGTGGATGCCCGAAAAAAGGTGCAAAGTGTTAAAAACACTTGCTTGTATAAATTATTTCAAAAGGAGATAGAGTGAAAAAGATGACAAAATTAGCGATAGCTGCATCGGCAGTTTTACTGATAGGTACACAAGCCCAGGCAGGATATACACTGAAAAAAAAGATAGGCGATCAAGTTACTAAGTTTACTCTTTTTGGTTTCTCTCAGTTAGAAGCACGTGGTGGAGATGGTACAAAAGGCATGAAAGATGGTGA
>JALSQA010000052.1 GCA_026985685.1 Campylobacterales bacterium
GTTACCAACTGAGATCATGAATGAGATTAGACCATTTATACCTGAATATCATCAGTTTTATAAAGCCAAAGGGTGTGATAAATGTAACAATACAGGGTATGCAGGTCGTGAAATGATTTCAGAAGTATTGGTAATTGACGATAATATTCAAAGCATGATTGCACGAGGAAGTTCAAAAGAAGAAATTGCAAAATATGCTGATGAAAATGGATTTATCTCTATGTTTAAAGATGCACTTATCCGTGCAGCTAATGGAAAAACAACGATAGAAGAAGTATACAGGGTGGCTAAATCATGAATTATTATGAAGTAAAGTATATTCAAAAAGGTAAACGTGGTGCTGAGATCATAAAAGCATTGACAAGAAGAGATGCTATTTCTATGATGAAAGCAAAAATACCACAAGGTACAGTACTAAAAGCTATGGAAATTTCTGCTCCACTTGATTTACGTTTTGAGGACATGAAAGAGAGTATCTTTGGTGCTATGAGTAAAAAGAAGATTAAAGTTGAAGCATTAATAGCTGCATTTAGACAACTTTCGGTTATGACAAATGCGGGTATATCTATTCACGATAGTATTCGTGAAGTGACCAAATCAACTGTTGATAAAGATTTAAAAGCACTTTTTGAAAAAGTAGATGATGATCTTAATTCAGGTAAAAGTTTAACAGAAGCTATGTTGCCATATAAATATGAGGTTGGTGATGTTACTATTGCTATGATAGAACTTGGTGAAAATACAGGTAATATGTCTGAATCATTAACCAAACTTTCTGAAGTTTTGGAAGAGATGATGGAAAATAGTAAAAAATTAAAATCAGCTATGCGATATCCCATAACAGTTATCATAGCTATTGCTGTAGCATTTTCGATTTTGATGGTTTATGTTGTTCCAAAATTTAAAGAAATTTTTGAAAAACTTGGTGCAGATTTACCAATGCCTACTAAAATATTACTTTTTTTATCACATTCACTAAATGAATATGGTTTGTATATATTGATGACTATTATTGCTATTGTGATTTATCATAAATATCTTTATAAAACCAATGATGATTATAAAGGTAAAGTCGATAAACATATCTTAAAAGTTTATCTCATAGGAGATGTCATCTTTTTTGCTTCTATGAGTCGATTTATGTTGATATTTACAGAACTTGTCAGAGCTGGTATACCTATCGCAGAGGCTTTGGATACCGCTGTTTTGACGATCGATAATGAAGAGTTAAAAGATAAATTGGCTTCTGTTAAAGCTTCTGTAGAGAGAGGATCAAACCTAACAGAAGCATTTTCTGATACGGGATTGTTTGAAGGGATGTTGATTCAGATGATAAAAGCAGGTGAGTCAGGTGGTGCTTTGGATAAAATGCTCGAAAAAGTGAGTGAATATTATTCTAACAGATTTAATAATATCATAGATAACCTCTCTGCTTATATCGAGCCAATATTAATTGGTGTTATCGCTGGTATGGTACTTATGTTGGCACTTGGAATCTTTTTACCTATGTGGGATATGGCATCTGCTGTTAAAAACTAAAGCTCATATCCCCTTTGGTTTTATTTTATATATAGTTTAGCCAGTTACCAATAGTTTTTTGTTCATTTTTAACAGTAGTATCATCTCCATGTCCTGGATGGATAGTCATGTTTTTTTTGTAAGTTAGAAATTTTTGAATACTCTTTTTCATTTCTTGTGGATTAGAGTATGGAAAATCTACACGACCTATAGAATTTTTAAATACAAAATCACCACTAAACATATGATCTTCTATCTCAATAACACTACATCCAGGTGTATGACCGGGAAAGTGTCTGTAAATAATTTCAAATTCACCTAATTTAAATTTACTGTCACCTTCAATCTCTACATCTGGAGTACTTGGAGGTGTTCCTTGTCCAAAGGGGTCTTTTTTGAGCATAAAAGCATCACCCTTTGGTACATAAATAGGAATATGAAACTTCTCTTTTAGTTCATGGTTGCTCCATACATGATCAAAATGACCATGTGTATTTAAAATAGCAATTGGATTAGTTACATTTTGTATTACCCAATTAGTAGCATTTATACCAGGATCTATGATGAGGTCTTGTTTGTTTTTTGTAACTATATAACAGTTAGTCTGATAAGACCCCATAGGTTTTTTTTTGATTTTTAACATAGATATACCTTTTGCAATATTTTTTTACTATTTTACCAAAAATGTTTACTTTAAGCTTAAAAAATCATATAACTTTTTAAAATAGTTTAATTTACAGAGAACTTAAGCCTTTTTGGTAAATATAAAAGTGTAAATTAAGTTTAACATTAATATAATTTTACCAAACTTAAGTTTTAAGAAATGAGGTCTTATGTCGGCGAAATTCAAACGTATTAAAGCGTATTTAATCCAGTTTTTAAAGGAAGAGACATTTAAAACAGGTTTAAATGGTGGTGTTATGGGATTGAGCGGTGGTATTGATTCTGCTGTTGTGGCCCTTTTAGCAAAAGAGGCATTTGGCAATCGATTATTGTGTGTTATGATGCCTTCACATTATTCAAGTGAAAGTAGTGTTTCTGATGCCAAAGCACTTTGTGAAAAGTTTGATTTACGCTATGAAATTCAGCCAATTGCTGGTTTGATCCAAAGTTATGATTTGCTTGAAGGTGCAGATGCCTTGCGTGTTGGAAACTTTTCAGCAAGAATGCGTATGTCAATATTATTTGATATATCAGCAAGTCAGAGAGCTTTAGTACTTGGAACAAGTAATAAAAGTGAATTATTATTGGGATATGGGACTATTTTTGGTGATTTAGCAAGTGCTATTAATCCTATTGGTGATCTTTACAAAAGTGAAATTTTTGAGTTTGCACGTTACTTAGGGGTAAACGATTCTATCATTGATAAACCACCTTCTGCAGATTTGTGGGAAGGACAAAGTGATGAAGAGGAGTTAGGCTATACCTATGAGGTGTTAGATAGTGCTTTAAGAGAGTTTGTAGAAAATAGATTGAGTAGAGATGAGTTAATCGAAAAAGGGTATGAGATAGAGATGGTTGATATGATTATCAAAAAAATTTATCAAAACCAGTTTAAGAGAAAGCCACCGATTATTGCCAAATTGACATCACGTACTATTGGGCATGATTTCTTGTATCCACGAGATATTAAATTATAAGGAGAGTTGTTATGAAAGAGATTCCGTTTTATGTTCCTTCTATCGATCAGAATGAAAAAAATCTGATTCAGGAAGTGTTATCACTAAAAGGTGCTTCAAAAATTGAAGAGTTAGAAGATTTGATGTGTGAATATATAGGTTGTAAATATGCCGTTGCTACATCTAGCTGGAGTGGTGCTATGCATCTTAGTATGTTTGCACTTGAGTTAAAACGTGGAGATAAAATACTATGTTCTGTAAATGCTCATCCTGCTGTTGCAGAAGCGGTGAGACATTTTGATGCTGAACCTATTTTTGTAGATATTCAGGGAGATACATTCAATATAGATCCTATAAAATTACGTCAGGCTTTAGAAAAGCATTTTCACAAGAAACTTAAAGCAGTAGTAGTTTCCCATGTCGGAGGACAAAGTTGTGATATGGATGAAATTTACAAAATAGCTTCAGAATATGGAATTGTTGTGATAGAAGATGCTTCTACCGCACTTGGTGCTACCTATAAAGGTAAGAAGATAGGTACTACAGGTTCTATTATTACTACATTTGGATTTAGTGCAAAGATGCAAAATAGCATAGCTAATGCTGGTATTATCGCAACTGATGATGAAGCTATTTATGAGAGAGCAAAATTGATACGTCATCATGCTATTGAATCTAAGCAATGGGATAAACATGGTGGTCTTGGTTATGTTTATGACGTGGTAGATATTGGTATAGGTTATGAGTGTAGTGAGCTTGATGCAGCTTTTTGTATCAGTCAATTGCAAAAAGCAGATGAACAGATTCAAAAGAGAAAAAAAATTGCAGCAGTTTATGATAAAGAGTTAAGCAATGTTGATCATATTACTATCCCAAAAAATAATGGAGAACATACATATAATCTTTATATTATCAAAGTAGATAAAAACAGAGATGATTTTGCAAGAGCTTTAAAAGAGCAGGGTATCTTTACAGGTTTACACTTTGTACCTTTACACTTATTGACTTATTATAAACAAAAATACTCTTTACGTGTAAATGATTTTTCTGTTGCATTGACAAACTATCAACAGATTTTATCTTTGCCTTGTTACTCTGGTTTACGTGAAGATGAAGTTCGGTATATTTGTCAGCAAATTAAAGAGATATCGGCAAAACGAGGGTGAAAAATCGTCTCTATTTTTGGGTAGAGCGTTATCTCTTCTCTCCCAATACTATACAGAAGGTACTCTCCATCCTTCTGCTACCTATTACTTTTTTGTATTGTATTGTTGTCTGGGCAAAACGAAAGTTTGCCAAGCCTGAAAATCAGGGAGTTGTCGTTATCAGTGTTGGAAATTTAATAGTTGGTGGAAGTGGCAAAACACCTTTTACCATCGCTTTGGCCCGTGAATTTAGAGATGTTGCCATTGTTCTCAGAGGATATGGTCGCCAGTCAAAAGGCTTGATCGTTGTGAGTCAGTATGGTGTAATCATGTGTGATGTCAAAAGATCAGGGGATGAAGCGATGCTTCTTGCTACTTCCTTACCTCAGGCGACTATAATCGTAAGTGAAGACCGTAAAAAAGGTATTCAAAAAGCAAAAAAGCTTGGTGCAAAGATTGTTATA
>JALSQA010000053.1 GCA_026985685.1 Campylobacterales bacterium
ATAACATCTCAAAATTTTTGCCAAAAGCAGAATAAGTCCAGTTAGCAGAGCCAAAGATAACTCGTTTTTTATCAAAAAGAGCCATTTTAAGGTGCATGATTGCATAACGTTTTTGTTTTTTTAGATAGTGTCCCTTTAAAGTATAAACAGAAATATTCTTATATTTTGCCAAATAATAAAGCATACTTCTTCGTTTTTGACTATGTACACTTTTATAATCAAAAATTATTTCAACTTTTACACCTCTTTTTGCAGCATTCTTTAATCTGTTTGCTATCTTTTTATGGGTAAAATTATACATTGTAATTTTGATCGACTGGTTGGAATGATCTATGCTTTTAAGAATTGAAGATAGTGCTTTTTCACTTTCTTTAGGTAATACATAAAATTCTGAAGCAAAAAGTGTACTGTTACAAAAAGCTATAAATATATAGAGTAAAAATATCGTACGCATTTTAAACCTTTTTTGATCAAAATGTATCATACCAAAATTTATGATTGGAGCAACAAATGCCATCAATTTTTCTAGTCAATGACAATAAAATTGTCTCAAGACTGTTACAATTAAGCTCAGATAAGCATAACTATCTTTTGGAAGAAAATGCCAAGATAGAACCTTCTAAAGATAGCTATGATTTTGTCTTAGTAGATAGCGATAAATATACACCCTCTTTTGTACAAGAAATACAAAAAAAACTCACATATAAAAAACTAGGCTATATCGGAATCAAAAACGACCCTGTACCTGATGAGTTTGATATGCATTTAGATAAACCTTTTTTGCCTTCTGATTTTGTTTCGATGATCGAACAAAATATAACAGATGATGATTTCGTACAAACACCAACCCAATTAAACAATAATGAAGATCAGATAGAAGAACTATCAGATGTTGATGAAGTTGATATAGAAGATTTAGAAGAACTTTCTCTTGAAGATGATCTCGAAGAATTAGACGCAGGTAATCTCGATGAAAAAATCGATGAACCACTTGAAGAGCTTGATACTTTAGGGGATTTAGATAATCTATTAGATGAATCTACAGACGAGGATTTAGAAAACTTAGATTTATCTTTAGACAGTAGTAGTGTTATGTCTACAGGTGTAGCAGAGAAATTTGTTCAGACACCTGAAGATGAAACGAATATCGAACATGAAGAGTTAGCAAATATCATTGATGAAATAGAAGATATTGACGATAGCAATGAGATAACACTAGAAGAGACAGCACAAACATCTGATGAAAAACCAACTAATCAAGAGCAAGCAGATACTAAAGAGAGCGAGTTGGGAGAGAACCTAGTCAAAGGTGCATTAGCTAGTGGTGCGGCTGCATTGGCAGGAAGTGCACTCTTATCTGATGATAAAGAAGAAGAGATAAGTACAACAAAAGATATAGATCATACAAGCCTTAATTCACTAGAGGGAGCAGAAGCTCTCGAACAAGAGAGTGATTATATAGAAAACGCATCTTTAAATACAGATGATTTATCAGATGAAATTGATACTATCAACGAAGAAGAGATGAGCAAAGCATTGGATACATCAGCAGAACAAATCATTACTGAAGAGATTACACATGAAGGTGCAGAAGAAACACTTGTAGAGACAAATGATGTCCAAAAATGGATTCAAGAAGCAGTTGCTAAAGCTATCACACCAGAAATGATCAAAGATGCACTCAATGATATGCAAATAAACATTACTCTTGATTTTAGCAAAAAAGACACCTAATTCATGTACGGCAATATCGTAATTATATCAGGACCTAGCGGATGCGGTAAAAGTTCTCTTATATCTGAAATTTTAAAAGAGGAGAAAAATATCTACTTTTCTCTCTCTTCTACAACTAGAAATATAAGAGAAGGTGAAAAAGAAGGTGTTAACTATTTTTATATCTCCAAAGAACAGTTTGAAGAAGAAATAAAGGAAGGTTTATTTCTTGAATGGGCACAAGTTCATGGAAATTACTATGGTACTTCACTCAAACCAATCTATCAAGCACTTCAAGAGAGAAAACTTGTTATTTTAGATATTGATGTACAAGGACATGAAATTGTAAAGAAAAAATTTGAAAAGATTTTAACTTCTGTCTTTGTCACCACACCTACTAAAAAAGAGTTACAAAATCGTCTAATTCATCGTGGAACAGATAATGAAAGTACTATTCAAACAAGACTAAAAAATGCCCAAATAGAGATGAATCGTATTGATGAATATGATTATCTTGTTATAAATGATGATTTTCATACGGCTCTTTCTCAATTACACTCCATCATAAAAGCAGCAAGACTAAAACCTTCACAAGAAGATATCAAACAGTTTATAGCAAAATGGTAGTTAACATTTAACATTACATGCTATAATACCCCACAAAATTACCAAAATAAGGAAAAATCATGGGAATGCCTAGTGGAATGGAACTATTAGTTATTGCACTTATCGTACTATTGCTATTTGGAGGTAAAAAAATACCTGAACTTGCAAAAGGTCTTGGAAACGGTATAAAAAACTTTAAAAATGCAGTAAAAGAAGATGATGTAGTACAAGAAACAAGCGAAAAAATCGAAGGAAAAGAAGAAGTCGCAAAAGAGACTAAAACATCTGATACGACAAAAGCTTAAGGAAACAATAACTTGAAACAAAGTGTCCTTAACACCATACAAAAACATCTTGAGGGTGATTTTGCCCTTGAGAAACCAAAAGATCTCTCTTTTGGACATTACGCAACTCCAGTAGCTTTTTCATTAGCTAAAATACATAGAAAGTCCCCTATTCTCATAGCAGAAGAGTTAGCCCAAAAATTTGCACAAGAGGATATTTTTACAAAAGTTGATGCTCTAAAGGGATATCTGAACTTCAAATTGAGTGATGATTTTTTAGATCAAAAAACAACTCAGGCGATCTTGGATGAAAACAACTTTGCAAAAGGCAAAAAAGATCAGAAAATTCTTTTAGAATATGTCAGTGCAAACCCAACAGGACCTCTACATATAGGTCATGCCAGAGGGGCTGTATTTGGCGATACTCTTTACAAAGTAGGTAAACACTTAGGTTATGATATCACTGCTGAATACTATGTCAATGATGCAGGAAATCAAATAGACCTTTTAGGCTTATCTATATATCTTGCAGGAAGAGATAAATTTACAGACCATGAAGTAAAATGGCCGGATGAATTTTATCGAGGTGAATATATTTATGATCTTGCCTGTGAAGCAAAAGAGCATTTTGGTTCAGATATCTATGAAGATGAAAACAACATCTCTGTTTTAAGCACCTGGGGTAAAGACAAGATGCTTGAACTCATACGTCAAAACCTAGCAGATGCAAATATCACATTTGATACATTTGTCAGCGAAAAAGAACTCTTTTCAAAATGGGAAGAGACATTAAAAGCACTTAAAGAACATGATGCTGTTTATGAAAAAGATGGAAAAACATGGTTGAAATCAACACAAAAAGGTGATGAGAAAGATCGTGTTGTCGTAAGAGAAGATGGCAGACCCACATACCTTGCAGGTGATATTATCTATCACAATGAAAAATTTAAGCGAGGATATGATCACTATATCAATATCTGGGGTGCTGATCATCATGGTTATATCGCACGTGTTAAAGCTTCTATCGATTTTTTAGGATTTGATTCAGATAAACTTGAAGTAATTCTTTCTCAAATGGTAGCTCTTTTAAAAGGTGGCGAACCATACAAGATGAGTAAACGTGCAGGAAATTTTATCCTCATGAGTGATGTAGTTGAAGAAGTTGGGGCAGAAGCTCTTAGATTTATCTTTTTGACCAAAAAAAGTGATACTCATTTAGAATTTGATGTTGATATGCTAAAAAAAGAAGATAGTTCAAATCCTATCTATTATATCCAATACGCTCATGCACGTATCAATCAAATCTTTGAAAAAAGTGGTAAAACTCCAAACCAAGTTGTGCAAGTAAAATTGGAAGATTTAGATGAAGATTCTCAAAATCTTCTTTTTACAGCATTACTTTTACCAGAGGTTTTAGAAGATTCTTTTGAATCAAGACAATTACAAAAATTAACAGATTATCTCAAATCTCTCTCCGCTTTATATCATCAGTTTTATAATAAACATAAAATTGTCGGAAGTAAAAATGAAGATAAACTACTTAAACTTTCAGCGATGGTTGCAGTTTCACTTCGTACAGGTCTGAAACTTATGGGAATTGAAGCAAAATACAAGATGTAAAATCTACATCTTGTATATCAATTTCTATTTTTATACTCATTATAACCAAATTTTTTTACCATTTTAATAGTTCCATCTTTTTTTAAAATAGCAAGATTTGGTAATTTTATACCATTAAAAGTAGTGTTTTTAACGATAGTATAAT
The DNA here is from genome assembly GCA_026985685.1 of Campylobacterales bacterium. Classification (GTDB taxonomy): domain Bacteria; phylum Campylobacterota; class Campylobacteria; order Campylobacterales; family QNZT01; genus QNZT01. The sequence continues at coordinate 4,369 of JALSQA010000053.1, forward strand.
GAATCTGATCTTCAAATATAACAAGGTCTCCAACTTTTAAAGCTCTATCAAAAGAGTAATCCCCCATGATATCACCCGCCAAACAAGTATTACCCGTTAAACGATAAGTATACTCTTTTTGCCCAGCAAAAGTAGCACCTCTCACATCAGCACGATATGGCATCAAAATCGTATCTGGCATGTGAGCTTCGGCAGATGTATCAAGTATAGCTATATCGATCTCATTATGCAAAATATCTAAAACACTACTGACTAAAACACCTGTTTGCCATCCTACTGCTTCACCAGGTTCAAGATAGACATCTACATCATATTTTTGTCGAAAATTTTTAATCAAATAAATCAATTTATCAACATC